>JAUILJ010000629.1 GCA_030433055.1 Polyangia bacterium | reverse complement strand
TTCCGGAAGGTCATCTACTGTAATTTCAGCTTCATGGGGGAAAAATTCTTTCTGCTGATTTTCTTCGCCCGTCTCCAAGCTGACAGAGATGTTGAAATGTTTTCCCTCCCTCTTGAGCGCGCTAAGAGTCGGCAGGAAATGCTCGATGAGGAGCGGCTGGATTGAATCTGGCTTTAGGTCATCGTATGATCGAACGCGCTCTCCGGCGAACCGATTGAACACTAAATTCGTCTGGGAATTGTGCTGGTATGGGACTTTTTCGAGCGGTGCATTCCCATCGAATCCATCCTTGAATACAAATTGCCGTAGCCAATCGCCACGACGGCTTTCGACAGATACGCTATGAAAATAGTGCAGGAAAACAAGGCGGCCAATGCCCTTGTGAAACTTGTCGCGCGGCCGGAGCAGTTTCCTGAACCTTTCAAAATTTTCGTCTGTGAAGCCATCGCCATTATCGGTTACTGTAATTTTTAGCGTTTCCGGCTTATCAAATGAACTGATTTCAATCGAAATTTTTATTTCGGTAGCCCCTGCATCTAATGCATTGGCTAAGGCTTCGAAGTAGACAAGGGGCAAGGACGGATTCGGGAAGAAGAGCTTTATTGCCCCAGAAGTTTCTATGTCCACCTTCGTCTTCCCTCCCGCCTAACGAATTGATATCTTTGTAACAATCCTTGGGCATTTTGTTCAAGGCGAATATTCTCGCAACTGATTTTTCCGAGAGGGACACCCTCTCGGCGCTCTCCCGATCTTGCTGTGGTTCAGCTGCGCGGTCATCGTGACGCGCAGCTGAACCACAGCCTTGAGCAGACAGGCTTTCCCGCTGGCGTCGTTTTCCCACGCCACAGGAGGCCTTTATGTATCACCACCCGCAACCGTTCACGCCGGCCGGCAAATGCGGTCATCTGCAGCGCGGCGATGTCGTGCTGTTCCGCTTTCCCCTCGCCGAGGAGGATGACGAACCGGGCGCGCCGAAGCGCCGCCCCTGCCTGGTGCTCGACACCCTGGCCAGGGGCGAAGAACGCTTCGTCGAGATCGCCTACGGCACGTCGGCGAACACGCGCGCCAACCGGGGCTACGAGGTCATCGTAAAGCAGTCCGCAGCGCGGGAGACAGCCGGGCTGACGAAGCCCACGCGGTTCGTCTGCGCCCGGCGCATCATCGTGCACGCCGACAACAGCGGCTTCAATGGCCGCACCAAAGGCCCGCACGTCGTCGGTCGCCTCGATGAAGCCCTGATGGAACGGATGAACGCTGTCCGGGCACGGATTCAGGCCGAAGCCGACATTGCCGCCTACTACCGCGAAGAACAGCGGCGGGATGGTGATGGTGGCCACAGCAGAAGCGAACACCAGTGGCGTGTAGATTCTGGCGAAGCGGTCGACCCACAGCTCGGATGGCGAGCGGTCGCGACGAGCGTCGCTGACCGCTCGAACGATCCGGGCGAGCAGCGTGTCATCGGACAGGCGGCTCACCTGGACCTCCAACATGCCGTTGCCATTCACAGTCCCCGCAAAGACCTCGTCGCCAACTCCCTTCTCGACAGGCACGCTCTCACCGGTAATCGACGCCTGATCGACGTGCGACGCGCCCTGCAGAACGACTCCGTCAAGCCCAACGCTGTCGCCAGGGCGAACCAAGAACTGTTGCCCGACTTCGAGTGTGGCCGGTTCGACCTCCACGAGAGCCCCATCGCGCCGCACCACGACCTTGCGCGGAGCCTTGGACAGCAGAGCCTCGACGGCGCGGCGGGCGCGGCCCACGCTCCAGGACTCCAGCAACAGTGAGACGGCGAACAAGAACGACAGGGTCGCCGCCTCGAACCACTCGCCGATCGCGATGGCTCCTGCCACGGCGACGGTCATAAGCAGGTTCATGTCGGGACGGAACTGCTTGAGCGAGTACCACGCCTTTGGGAGCACCATCCAAAGGCCCGCAGCGACGCCCACTCCGTAGAGCACGGCAGCCTGCCACGACACAGCCACGCTTCGCCCCACCTCGCCAAGCCCGGTGGTGGCGGCATGGACCGCGAGCCCTCCCACGACGCCGACACCGCTCAGCGATACCAGGATCTTTCGCTCGTGGCGCTGCCAGAGGGTGGCTGACGCCCGCTCCTCGGTCCATGGCTCGGCACGCATGCCCGTACGCGCCACACGCGCCCTGATGGCCGCCGGGTGGACGTCCGCGCGTACATCCATCCGCCCCCGCAAGACGTCGAAACTCAACGAGTCAGGGGACGTGATGTCCGCGAGCGCGCGCCTGAGGGTCGCGACCTCTTCGGCACAGTCCATGCCCCGAATACGAAACGACAAGTCGTCCTTGCGTGAATCAGCAGATGACGTCATCGACAGTCCCGGTTCCGTTGACACCTACTACGGGTCGTAGTAGATGGATTTCACACTGTCAACGGAGTGCGCAGTCAGCCCATGAAAGGAATCCGCTTTCGGCCAGAGCAAGAAGGGCTGCGAACGTCGCTGTTCGACCTGGAGGCCACCGTGATGGAGGTCATCTGGGACGCTCACTGGCCGGAGTTCGCAGTCTCGGACGTGCACCGCGACCTCGAGCGGCGGCGGGAGATCGCCTACACCACCGTGATGACCACCAAGGTGCGGCTTCACGAGAAAGGGCTGCTGGGCCGCCGCCGAGAGGGACGTCGGTATGTGTATGAGACCCTCATGTCTCGCGACGAGTTCATCGCACAGATGACCCGTGAGGTCCTGCAGAGTCTTCCGCCCGCCGGTCGTGACACCGCTCTGGCGCTGCTCGTCGAACGCGTGGCCGTAGCTGACGAGGCAGGGCTGGACCAACTTGAGGCTCTCATCCGCGCGCGGCGGGAGCGGGACGACTCGTGAGCGAGCTGCTGTTTCCGGCTGCGGCGCTCGCCGTGATGTTCTGCATCATCATGCCCCTGGCGACGATTGTGAGCCGGCAGGTCCTCGCCTCGCGTCGCTCGCGCGCTGCGACTTGGGCAGACTTTGGCTCAAGCTCCACGTGGGCCTGGATCGTGGCCCCAACGATACTTCCGTTGGCGTGGCTCGCTTCGGCAGCCGCCCATTCCGTAGAAGAGATGGGGGCGCGGGGAGCTTGTGTCCTCGATCATCAGCTCGGCGCCGAGTGTCTCGACGCCTGGCTACTCCTTGGCGCCGTGTTGCTCATCACCGGCGGTGTCTTCGTGTGGCGAATTCGCCTCGAGGGCTCGATCTCAACAGGTGTTGTGGTTGCGGACGGCTCCCCGCTCCGCCGCAGGGTCACTGAGCTCGCTCTGTCGGTACCCGCGCTGCGGAGCTGCCGGATTGCTGTGTCACGCGGCGCGCCAGCACCAGTCTTTGCTTGCGGCTGGTTTCGTCCACGCATCGTGCTCGATGCATGCTTTGTAGAAGCCAACGATGATGATGTCCTCGTGGCAGCCCTGCTCCATGAGGCAGAGCACGCTCAAGCGCACGATCCACTCAGGGTGCTGCTCGCGCGGGTCTGCCTGACGCTCAACCCCGTGGGACGCTTGCTGGAAGCTGATCTGCAACGCTGGCGCAACGCACGAGAGGCTGCGTGCGACCACGTTGCGGTGCAGGAGGGCGGCAACAATCTGGCCCTTGCGGAGGGCATCGTCCGCGCGGCACGATTCCGCTGCGACGAAGGACGCTGTGGGGTAACCGCCCTAGGCGGACCAGACGCTAGCGCACTTCGGCTGCGCCTCGCACTCTTGATGCAGCAGCCGAAGGCTCTACGAGCGGCGCGGGGTCGTTCGCGCGGAATTGCCATTATCTTGATTGCGGCGGCCATGGTCCCTCATACCGGGGAATCATCGCTGCTTGAGCACTTCCACGCGGCGATCGAGCAGCTCGTGCTCGGCTCCGGCCTCTTCTAACCCCGGCACATCGGAGGCTTCAGCTTGCTACGAACACTCTCTCGCTTCGCTGCACCTACTATCGCTAATAGTAGTTCACTGGCCGTGCTTGCCCTCGCGGGGTGTGGCTACTCTGCGGTCCTGCCAGCCGCCGAGATTCGAGGCGCGGTCTTTGCCCCAGCGGCACTGGTCGAGCCCCACGTCCCCAAGGTGGCGGCGTTCGACGCAACTGCTGCAACCTCGGTGACACTTGGCCAGTTACTTGCTCATGCCGACGTCCATGCGCCTTCGCTGGCGGTTGCGCGCTCGGAGATCGGCATCGCCGAGGCGGAGCTCGTCGGAGCGCGGCCCACATTGCCATCGAACCCGGAGGTTGAGGTCGTGCTGGGCGGGCGCACCGTTGACGGCACCACCGGATTCGAGTCGGAGATTGGCATCCAACAGGAGGTCGAGTTGGGGGGCCAGCGCGGGCTCCGGATTGGAGCGGCGAAAGCACAACGCGCGTCGGCCGAGGCCCGGGTGAACAGTGCACGCTGGCGCGTGCACGTGCTGATTCACCGACTCTTCCTCGAACTCATGAGTGTGGAGGAGCAACAGCGGCAAGCGGAGGTCATGGTGGACTTCTCGCAAACCGTCAGCGCGACGGTGAGGCGACAGGTCGAGGCTGGGGAAACGGCGCGAATGTCGCTGCTCGTTGCGGAGTCCGACCTCGCTCAGACGCGAGAGGCGGTCATCGGCCTCAAGCGACGTCACCTCGCGCTACGGATACGACTGGCCGGGCTCAGCGGGTGGCCTGGGGAGCGAGTACCCGCCCCCAGCGGCGCGCTACCCGCGGTCCGTCGGGCGCCAGGAGCGGGCGAACTCCTGAAGCGTATGAAGGGCCACCATCCAGACTTCCGTGTTCGCGAGCTCGCCGTCCTGGCCGCGCGAGCGCACGTCCGGGTCGAGGATACCCTGGGACAGGTGAAGCCAACGTTCGGTGTGCGCTATGCGCGTGAGGCTGCTCCGGGACCAGAACCAGAGGCGCACGTATGGACCTTCAGCGCATCCGTGCCGATACCGCTGTGGCAGACCAATCAAGGCGGAAAAGCTCGTGCCAAGGCCGTCCTTCGTCGGGTGGACCGGCTCAGAGCAGCCGCCGCAGCTAGGCTGCGCTCACAGCTGCTTGAGGCAGCGGCGGCGCTGGATGCAGCCGCCGCCCGTGTCGCCCTCTTCGAGAACACGGTCGTGCCGCCGATCCAGCAGAGCTTGAAGCTACTCGAACGAGCATATGCAGCTGGTGAGATCGATATCCATCAGGTCTCGCAGACACGGGAGCGTGTGCTGTTGGCGGCAGAGCGCCACCTGGCAGCCCGCGAAGCGTATTTCCGGGCATCGGCGGTCCTTGAGGGTCTGGTCGGTGCGGAGGTGTGGGAGTGAGCGACGTGACACAAACAATCCGTGTGTTGATGGCAGTCGG
>JAUILJ010000628.1 GCA_030433055.1 Polyangia bacterium | reverse complement strand
CCAGGGGGTGTGGGCGAGCGAGTTTTGCGCCTTCGCGCGTCTATTGAGACGAGGAAACCCTGCATCGACTTGTTCAGCGAATCACAGATTCGCCTCACTAGCTCGGGAATGAGCGAGTCATGCGAGCAGGTTCGATGCGACTACTCTTCGTCGGAGGTCGCGTCTTCGATGGAGTCGCCAGCGCTCCCCGCTGCCTCGCCTGTGGCGTCGACCGCGTCTTCGGCTCCTTGCTCGACGTCTTCGGCTGCGTCGTCGACGGTTTCGCCAGCGCGTTCCATCGGGCCGTCATTGGGTTCGTCGGCGTGCTTCTGGTCACTCGCGCAACCTACGTTCATGGCTGCGGCTACGAACATCGTGAGCGTCGTGAGCTTGGCTATTTTTGTGTGCAATTTGTCCTCCTACTTCTTGATGTGAATTTCCACGCGGCGATTATTGGCGCGTCCCTCGGGGGTGCCGTTGTCGGCGATCGGCGACTTCTCGCCCTTGCCGGCCGCCTGCACCTGCTGGGGGTCGACGCCTTGGCTGACGAGGTAGCTGCGCACCGCCGCGGCGCGGTCGAGCGACAGCTTGTAGTTCATCTCCTCCGAGCCTCGGGAATCGGTGTGACCCTCGACGATGATCTTGCGATCGCTGCTCATTTCCTTGAGCGCGTTTGCGACCTTGTTCAGTCGCTCCTCGGCGATGGGTAGCAGCGCACTCTTTCCAGTCTCGAACAGCACGGAGCCAGACAGGGTGATGACCGTCTCTCGCGCCTCTTCCTTCACATTGGCCAGCTTGTCGAGGCTCGCTAGCGCCGCGGCTGCGCGTTCTTCAGCGTCCTTGCGGGCCTTTTCGCTGGCGCTCAGGTCCTTCTCCAGGGACTGCTGGGCCTGCTCGAGCTGTGCCTTGCGCGCCTCCAGGGCCTCGCGTTTCTCCTGCAGCTCGTCGACCTTCGCGTCCTTCTTCTTCAGATCCTCGCGGATCGTACCCAGGGCATCGACGGTGTCGCGCAGGGCCTCACGCGTGCGGTCCAGGTCGGCTTTCGCCGCTTGTCGCTGCTGCTTGAGCAGGCGTTGGTACTCGGCGTCCGCTTCCCCGGCGCTCTCCTTCTGAATCTTCAGCTCGGCTTCTGCGTCGGCGAGGGCGGCCTTGCGCGTCGCGATGTAGGCGAGGTGCTTCTCCTGTGTCGAGTTGTCCTCGGCTTTCTCCGCTTCGCTCAGCGCCTGCTTGGCGTCGAGTACGCGAGCCGGGGCATAGCGAGCAGCCGCGCCCTTCGCCGAGTGGTCATACGCAGAGCGCGCTTTGATGAGCTGCTCGGAGGGGCCGCTCGAACCGCAGGCGATCAGTAGCGCCGCGGCGATGCCGGTGAATGCCAGTCTTCTGTGGGCCATCAGTTGTCCTCCTTCAAGTCTTCGACCTTCTGCCAGGCGGTGCGCGCCGCTGCGCGTTCATTCGCCGTGCGCGCCAGCTCTAGGGCGACCTGGGCGTCCATCTCCGCCCGCTGTAGGACCAGCTGGGCGGTTTCGTTCTCATCGTCCGCCATCAGTCTTTCCGCACGGCTAGTGCCGTCGCGGGCCAGCTTCAGGTACACAGACGCTTGAGGAGCTCCTTCGGCTCCAACCTCCTCAGCGGCTCGGATCGTCGCCTTGGCTTGGGTGAGGTCGTTCGTGGGTGGCTGACTGCCAGCGCATGCGGGGAGTAGTGCCACACTCCCAATGCTCGCCAGCAGAACGCCGACTTGCCAAAACTCCATACTGTGCTCCTTTCGCTGGCGAAGCACTGCGAGGACCGTGCCGAAATCGGCCGGCGCGCACACCGCGCGTCCAGAGGAGTCGAGGGCTGGGGCATATGAGGCTGTTTCCTGCCTGCATACGCGCAAGCACCCGCGTGCAGCACCCAGTCATTTTTTCCGCGAGTCAATTCAGAGTCGACCAGAATGACGCAGCTGCGGTGCGCGGTGTGCTCGAACCGCTGGGCGCACGCCCGAGACGTATCGCCCCGAGCGTGTCCTCGAGCGTCCCTCGCCTGCGTTGAGCGAGCCCTTTCCCACCCAGCGGCGCTGCGGTTCCGCTTTGGCACGCGCCTTGAACTTCGGCTCGCGTGACGGGAACCGCACGCTGTGACTCGGGCGGCTCCTAGCAACGGAGGGAAGAGATGAAGACTCGACGTATCAACCCTGGGATTTTGGCGGCGCTCGCGGGTGGCTTGCTGTTCGCGATTGGCTGCGACGACTCGGCTTCGGCTGTGAAGGAAGAGGCCAAGGAGGAAGCAAAGCAGATCGACAAGCAAGCGGATGAAGCGGAGGAAGATCTGCAGAAGGCGAAGGCCGATATCAAGCAGGACCTGAAGGACGCAAAGGAGGAGGCCAAGCAGGACCTCGAGGAGACCAAGCAAGACGTGAAGGAGGCCACGGACAAGGCCGAGAAGAAGGTCGACGAGGTGGACAAGGACGTGGCCAAAGAAATCCGTAAGGAAGACTGAGCCTGCGCTCCCTTGACGGCGTGGACCGGCCCAGCCACAACCTAGGAGTGGAGACGAACGAGGCTGAGGAGCCCGAGGTGGCGGCCGAGCGCTCTAGCGCCCGACCGCCTCTCGAAGCACCTGTTTCCACGGGGGAGATGCCCCGTGGAATGTTCTGGTTGCTCCTGTTGATCGCTCTCCTGGGGGCGATCGGCGGCGGCTTTGCGATCGCGCGAGCGCTCACGGAGCCAGCAAAGGAGCGCATCGTGGAGGTGCGCGTTGGTTCTCCAGTGCTCGAGAGCGTGCGTGAGCTCGCTCGGCTCGAGACCGTGTCTTTTCATATGGAAAGGGTGGTCGAGCTGAAGGACGAGCAGCGCCCAGCCTTCGGCTTGCTCAAGGCGCAGGATGCGATCTTGCTCGTCGCTGCGGCGGACGTCAGCGCGGGCGTCGATCTGCAGTCGCTCAAGGCCGAGGACGTCGAAGTCGACCGTGAGGCTCGCAGCGTGAAGCTCAAGCTGCCGGCGCCGAGTGTGTTCAGCGTGGCTTTGGATGAGGAGCACACCTACGTCCACTCGCGAACCACCGACCTGCTGGCGAAGCGCAAGCTCGACCTCGAAGGCCAAGCCCGGCGCCTCGCAGTGCAGGACCTGGAAGAAGCAGCCAAGAAGGCTGGAATCCTCAAGCGTGCTCAAGCGGGTGCTCAACGCACGCTGGAGAGCCTGCTCAAGTCTCTCGGCTACGAGCACGTGGAAATCGAGTTCGCCAAGACACCGCGGTGAGACGGTCACGGGGCGTGGTCAGTGCGCCTCACCCCCGAACTCAGAAGGACCAGGTCGCCTGCTCTTGAGGCGCCCGTTTTCGCGAGGAAATGCTATTCCGCGCTGGCGTCTTCTGCGGCCATGAACAGGCTGTCGAACTCAGACACGCCGTGAGGCGCAGCTGCGTAGGTCGGCAGGTAGTGCGCCATGCGCTTCCGTTTCACGTCGAGGTAGCTCTCGGAGAACGGGTTCGGCTGGACCACCATGGGGATCCGGTTGCTGACCTCGATGCCCAGCGATCGCAGGCCCGCGACCTTCTCGGGGTTGTTCGTGATCAGCTGAATGGACTCGATGCCGAGGTGCTCGATCATCGCTGCCGCGACGTCATACGTGCGCGCGTCCACGGGGAGGTGAAGGAGCTGGTTCGCTTCGATCGTGTCGGCGCCTTCGGCTTGCAGCGCGTACGCCTTGATCTTGTTCGCGAGCCCGATGCCGCGACCCTCTTGGCGCAGGTAGAGCACCACGCCTTCCCCCATGCCGGCGACGTAGCGCTGCGCGCCCTGGAGCTGCTCTCGGCAATCGCATTTCAGCGAGCCGAATACTTCGCTGGTTAGGCACTCGGAGTGGATGCGCAGAGGCACATCGCGCTTGCCGCGCACGTCTCCGACTACGAGGGCCAAGTGCTCGTCGCTCAACGCGGGGTGCGGCTTCGGGCCATGCCAGTGGAAGACATGGAAATCGAACACACCGAATCGGGTCGGGACGGTCGCCTTGGCGAGCGCCTCTAGGCCTGGATAGTTCTCACTTGTCATCGGAGGGGATTTGTTCGCGCAAGAGGCGGCAGCGTTCAGCTTCACTCCAGACAGCGCCACATGCGCTGGCTGGGATCGACCTCTAGTTGGCAACCACATCGCTCGCGAAAACCGGCTTGGCGCTGGGCCCATGCCTGCTCTTACGAGCGACTTCAATGCGGAGTTAGCCAGGAGAATGGTACCCGGCCGAGAAATGGTCAAGGCTCGGGCCTGGAGGCCTCGAAAAAAAACCTCAAGATTTCAGACACCTACACTATTTGCTTTTGTTTGCTGGCACGGGGCTGAAGAGCGAGAAGGAGCGAGCGCTCAGCCGTGGTGAGCGGTGCACATGCCGATGATCGCTGCTTCGAGCACGGCGCGCGGAGGACGAGCCGAGCCTCCTTTGAGTGAGCGATCGACCTCCGCCAGCGTACACAACCAGGCCTCCAGGTCCCGAGGACGGAGGCGCCGCACTTGAGCGTCGAGGTCTTTCGCTTTGAACGGCGGCGCGCCCGCCGTCTTGGCCGCGTCGGCGGGGGACTGCCCTTGGCGCCGCGCCGAGGCGAAGCCCAAGAGTTGCCGGGCAGACCAGGCCAGCAACCCCACCAGCCGCAGGCCGCGGTCATCGGGATCGTAGACGTCAGCCAGCGTCCTCATGCACGCGGAGATATCCCGTCGGGCCACGGCGTCGACGAGTTCGAAGGCGCTGGTACTGCTCAGGCGCACCACGCACTCGCCGACCGCGGCTTCGGTGACCTCGTTGCCGGGGCCGACGTACAAGCACACGCGCTCGACGGCGTCATCGAGCTGCGCGAGATCGCTGCCTCCGATAGCTGCGATGAACTCCGCGACGCCAGCCGAGATCTTGTTTCCGCGTTCACGCACCGCGCGTGTCACCCAGCCGGGGAGCTCGTGAGTCTTGGGTGGTTCACACTCGACGAGCCAGCCTTCCTTCTTCGCCTGGGTGTAGAGCTTGCGGCGCTTGTCCAGGCTGGCGCTCGACAACACCATCACCGTCGTATCCGCGGGGTTCGAGGCGTAGTCGAGCAGGCGATCGAGGTCGCTGCCTGACTTGCTGCCCTTGCCAGACTTGCCCTCCCAGCGGTCGATGTGACGCACCAAGACCAAACGGCGATCGCCCATCATGGGTAGGGTGCGCGCCGCTGAGGTGGCGGCGTCCACGCTGTGCTCACCGGCCACCAGTTGATCGTCGTTGAGCCCCACTCCAAAGAGGTAAAGTTCTTCCAGGCTCTTGCTGAAGCGGGTAATGGCGGTCAACGGTTTAGGGCCAAAACTCGCCAGGCCTGTTTGGCTGAGGTATAGC
>JAUILJ010000627.1 GCA_030433055.1 Polyangia bacterium | reverse complement strand
GCATCACCTTCGCCGGCGCCACCGATGTCGGGGTGGCGGCCCGAGTGGGCGGTGAACTGCCGCGAGCTGGGGTGTGGCGCCGGTACCTGAAGTACCTATCGGCGCTGCTGGCGCCGGGGCGAGGTGCTCCGTTGCCCGGGGTCGTGGCGCTGCTCGACGCGCTCGCCACCAGCGGTGTTCAGCTCGGCCTGCTGACTGGCAATCTCAGCGGTTCCGCGCGGCTGAAACTGGATCACGTCGGGCTGTGGTCGCGCTTCGAACTGGGGTACTGCGCCTTCGCTGAAGACCACGATGACCGGCGGATAATGGCTGAGCGCGCCGTCGAGCGCTGCGCAGGCGCTCGAGTGGTGATCGTGGGGGACTCCAGCTCCGACGTGCACGCCGCGAAACACGTTGGGGTCCCCGTGCTCATCACCACGACGGGACCCGAGCCGCGGGAGAAGCTCGCAGCGCTCGAGCCGGACCATCTGGTCAGCGACCTGACGCAGACGACTCGGGTGCTGGAATGGTTGCTCACGGCCCTGGGCCGGGTACAGGAACACGAATGAATAGCCTTGAGGAAATGTCAGGTGTGCCCACGGCGCGCGACGTGGTGCCTAAGGACGAGCGCTTTCGCTTCCGTCATGTCATCCCCGTCCGCTTCGCGGACACCGACGCACAGGGGCACGTCTTCTTCGCAAACTATCTGACGTTTTTCGACGAGACACTCACCGCGTACATGCGCGCCATCGGTTGCCCCTGGCAGCGCATGATCGAGCTCGGCATAGATATCGTCTACGCTGACAGTCGATGTCAGCACCGAGGTCGGTCCTTCTTCGAGGACCAGCTCCAGGTCCAAGGCAAGATCGCGCGCATCGGAGAGAGCAGCGTGACCAGTCGATATCGGGCGTTTCGCGGTGGGGGCGAGCTGGTCGCTGAGGGGCAGCTCGTGTGCGTGTGCGTCGACCGAGAGACCAAACAGAAAGTGCGCTGCCCGGAGGAGCTACGCGCGGCCGTCGCTCGCTACGAAGGCTGAAGGGCAGCTCGTCTCGGGGGGGAGGTAAGGCGTATGGCAAGCGGGACCCAACGGCTCACTGCGAGCCCAGTGCAGCTGCTCCGAGAGGCGCTCGGCGATCGCCGAGCCATCCGGCAGAAACTGTCGCGCGTCGGGCGCACTGCCCGCCTCTGGCTGAACCGCGATGAGCTGGAGCGCCGTATGCGTTGCCTCGAGGAAGCTGGCTATGTCAGCGAGCGCCCCTCGCGTGCCCAACTTGCGTACGGCGCGCTCGACATGCTGCGTTTCGTCATCGTGCCCGCGGCGCGAGACTATTACGGCAAGCAAGGCATTGATTTCAACTTTCACCAGGTGTTGCGCTTCCTGGATGACCCAGTCTCGCTCATGGATCCCACAGGGATCCTCAGCGAGCGCGACACCATCATCGGTCACCTGCTCCAGGTCACGCACCTGAACCCAATCTACGATCTCCAGCTGATGGACATGTGGAGCGACGGCCTCGAGGAGCTGGAACGCCAGGTGTCAGCGATGGTCAACGGCACGCACCCGCGTGCTCGCACCATCGGCGCCGTGATCGAGGACCCGGGCTACCACCAGCGCTTGCTCCAGTACGTGCGGCGCTATCGAGCTGACCGGCGCGTCCCGGATCTGGTGCGAGACCAGGCCACGATTCGGGAGGACGAGCACTTCGCGGCAGCGGAGCGCACCTTCGCGACGCTGCCAGGGTACCTCGAGTACTGCCGCCGGCTGCCGAGGGATCCGCGAAGACTCTTGCGTCGCCACCTCACGCTCACGCGGTTCCCGCTGGAGCTCGAGGTTCTGCCCGCTTCCCTTCACTGACGCGCGGCTCTCCCAGCCAGCGCCGAGCCGCGCCGTGGGCCAGCAGCGCGCAGCAAGCGCCTGGAAAGGCCACGTACAGTCCGATCCGGTTGACCAGGAACAGCAGCGCCGCGACGGCGCTCGTGATCGCGGTCGAGGAGCTGGGGGACAGCAAGCTCGCGACGACGTTGCTCTCGAAGAGCTGTGACACCAGCCAGCGGTCGAGGGCGAAGCTCAACAGCGCAGCGCCAGCCAGGGTGAGCAGTCGCCTCATGGGGCCTCCCGCAGCGCAGCTCGCTCGGCCCCAGGCGGAGGCGCGAGCAAGCTCTCCACCGGATACACTGAAGGGGACGCCGAGGCGGCTTGGAGGAGCGAGTCGATTCGTTGGTGCGGGGGCGCCGTCAGCATCGCCAGCATGATGGCGTCCGCCAGGACGCCACCGGAGACGAAGCTGCGCCGAGCGCCGTCTTCCAGCTCTCGGCGCTCCAGGCCGCCCAGCATGCTGAAGGTCGCCATCAAGCTCTCGAAGGACCTCTCGTCCCCCTGTGCACGGCTCGCGCCCAGCATGAAGCCGCTGGCGGAGATCGAGTAGCCAAAGATCAACGGACCGGAGTCGATGTCGCTGGCGCGCGCGCCCCAGGCGACGCTCGCGGGGTACTCCTGCAAGACGCCGAAGCCCAGCACTGGCGCCAGGAGCTGAGTGCGCAGCGCGCGCTGGAGCTGCGCCGAGAGTCCATCGTCGACGTAGTTCAACGCGAACGCAGCGAGCGCGCTACCAGATCCGCGGGGAAACCCAGTGCTGGGCTCGTCTTCGGCGATCGGCGTTGAACTCTGCAGCAGCAGCCCGCTCGCCTGGTCGATGTAGCTTACCCGCGCCTTTCGCGCCCAGCGTCTGGCCAGCGCGACACGCCGCGCTGCGGTCTCGGGCTCGTGGCCCCGAGCTTGGTCGACGCGGCCTCGCAGCGCGATGCTCGCCACGGCCATCGCATTATCCACCGGGTAATATTCGCCGGGGTATGTCTCCAAGAGTTGCGACGGCGCGCCTTGATAGAGCGCCTCGAGGCGCTGGGTAATGTCTTCACCCAGGGCGTCGCTGCCCGACGGACCAAGAGCGGAGCGCAAGCTCAGGGCGAGGTTGAGGTAGCCGAGGTAGGCCACGTGGGCGCGAGCTCGGTCGTCTTCCTGCAGCGGGTCAGAGCCCCAGCGCTCTCGATCGAAGCTGCGGATCTCCCAGCTCATGACGCGACCTATCGCCTGGTCCGCTGCGGCGAGCGACGTCGCGCGAGCATCGGGCACCTGCAAAGCCAGCTGAGCGTTGCCAATCGCGGCCATCACGCCGGTGCCAAATGCCCACTCGCCGTCGAACAGCGTGGCGCCCGTGGTGAAGCTCTCGGCTCCCACGTTGGATAGTCGAGCGTTGACCGAGCGCGCCAACTCCTGCTGGCGCGGGGTGTCACGAAACCAGTCCGAACTGTCGGCCTGAAACGCCCGGCTCGGGATGTGGCGGGCCCCGAGCCAGCCGTTCAACAGGACCGTCAGCCAGAGGAGCCAACGGCGGGATCTTCGGAGTTGCATCCCGTTAGCCTACGCGCGGTCGGGCGGGACGACCCGCGCGGGAGGGGGTCTCCACACAAGCACCTCAGCGCCGCCATTTGCGGCGAAGTTGTGACGATCTCGCGCGGCTGCAGATTTGTGTTCCAACGTGGCAACATCTGCCCGGTGAGCGCGCCGGCGGAGCGCTGGCGTTTCTGCTCGGGAACGTGGCGCTTTTGGTGTGCTGACGCCCTCGACTCGGGACTGTCGCACTCGAGGGCGCGCTAGCGGTATGAATGAACTTCGTTAAGCCAGGGAAACGCCTGGCGCTGTTCACCGTTGACTCGAGGAAACGCGGATTTAGCGCTGCATGCCGCCGGCGCCCGGCAGCGCGAGCCCTGCTTTGCGGCGCCCGTACCAAACTCGCCATCAACAGAATCACTACGTACCGTAGCGTTGGTTTGCTCCCCCGATAGTCGCCGGTGTCGAAGCGTGAGCGTCGTGGCCAGCCTGACTCTTCGGCCGACTGATCGGTGGGTGCCTAGTTAAATGGGTGCTCGCGACCGGGCACGCTGGCGCGGAGTTGGGCTAGCCTGAGGGACGTGGAGGAGGACAAGCCCGAGACTGCGCGTCGCTCGCGCGTGCCTAACACGCTCGAAACGTTGCGGCTGGAGCCCGAGCAGGCGCAGCGCCTCGCCCTCGAGAGCACGAGCGACGCATTGCCCACGAACCCGCTGGGTCATCCCCCGCCACGACCCGACTCCACATCTGCTGCCGCAGGGAAAGATTCAGGGCGACCCGGGGCGGGTTCGACATCCGCGACGACTCGCCCGCCCCCGCCCCGCAGCGAGCGCTCCACCGCGACGCCGAGCGTCTCGCCGCTCAAGCACTTGCTCGATGGGCGAGCTGGGGAGTGGAGAGAAGTGCCTTCGGAGCCCAAGATCCGAGTAGAAGACGAGGCGACGCGTCCGGATCTGCGGGCAATGCGGCGCCCGATCCGCATCGCCAGGGACGGCGGCTTCGATGAGGACCAGCCAACACAACCCGCCCGCCACCTGAGCGCTCGCGCTGGACGTGCGGCGCAAGAGCGCAAGCACGCAGCGGATCCTCGGATGCTGCTCGTCGGCTTTCCTGAAGGCTTGGAGCTGGCGGTGTGTCAGGGACTGAAGCGGCAGTCGATTCGCGTGGTCGTGGGATCACCTGCGGTGCTGTCACCAGCCCTGCTCGAGCGCGTTGACTTCGTCGTGCTCTTCGGAGATCCCCGCGGTAGCGACACCCAGGCCTGCTTGGGTCGCGTCTCCAAGCTCCGCCTACCGGACTTGTGCGGGGTGGTGTTGGTCAGCGACGACACCAGCCTGCCCGCGCGAGTGCTCGCGCTGCGCCACGGGGCGACTTCCGTCATTCCACGCTCCGCGAGCGTCGGGTTGCTCGTGGAGAGAATCGCTCACGTCGCTTGGGGAACGGAGCTCTCCGACGAACAAGCGTGCGAGCGTGAAGCGACGGTGGATGAGCTGGTGGGCACGCTGGCTGAAGAACTGGAAAACCGGCTGCGTGCTCCAGGTGAGTCCAGCGAGCCGCGGGGAGCGACGCGCTTGGTGTTCTCCACGGCGCGGGAGTTGCCCCGCTTGATCGATGACATGGTCCAGCGGGTCGGCGCTGACATCGAGCGGGTGGAGCACTGGGACTACGAGCTCGAGTCGCGGGGATCGCGAGCATGGCTGGAAGAAGACGCGCAGCCGTTGAGCGGCACGCGCGTCGCCCTGCTCGACAACGACGCGATGCGGGCCGACGGCGTGGCCCACGAGCTACGTGAGCGCGGCGCTCACGTGCTGGTCGTGGGGACGGAGCTGGCCGATCTTGCCTGGGCTCGCTTGGCGCGCTTCGATCCGATGCTGCTGGTGTTTGACTCCTCGCAGGACGAGGGCTGGCGCCGCGCGCTCAAGGAGCGTCAGATGGCGGATCCCAGCTTGCATGAAGCGCGGCGCGCCGGGGT
>JAUILJ010000626.1 GCA_030433055.1 Polyangia bacterium | reverse complement strand
GAGAGACTTGCTACGGGCTGGTCGACAGCAGCCAGAGTCCAATCACGGTCGCTGGAGCACAGATCGGCGTCTGCGATATCTGATGAAAAAGCTCTCCCGCCGCTACTTCGTTGCTCAGGGTCTGGCCAGCTTCGCCGCGCTGGTCGCGTGCAGCGAGTCAGATGAGGCCAACTCTGGAAGCGGCGGCGCTGGCGGCAGCGCCGGGGCTGGCGGCCAGGGAGGCAGCGCAGGCTCCGGCGGCGCTGGAGGTACGGGGGGGAGCGGCCAAGGCGGCACGGGCGGCTTCTCACAAGGCCCCGAGCTGGAGTCGCTGATCAAAGACATCGGCCCGCTGGGTGACGCAGACGAAAACGGCGTACGGCTGCCTGAGGGTTTTTCCTCGCGGATCGTGGCTCGGAGTCTGCAGGCTCCCGTCGCCTCGTCGTCCTACAAATGGCACCCAGCCCCTGACGGAGGAGCGACGTATCTCTTACCCGACGGTGGGTGGATCTATGTCTCCAACTCAGAGATCCCCTTCAGCGGAGGAGTAGGCGCGCTGCACTTCGGCTCTGACGGGACGATTCTGGACGCTTACCGGATCCTCGACAACACGACTGCCAACTGCGCCGGCGGTCCCACGCCCTGGGGTACCTGGCTCTCCTGTGAAGAGATCGGCAAAGGCCAGGTCTGGGAATGCTATCCGCGCGGAGACAGAACCGCTGAGGCTCGGCCCGCGCTCGGCGTCTTCAAGCACGAAGCTGTCGCCGTCGACCCCGTCAACCAGCACCTCTACCTGACCGAAGACGAGGGCGACGGGTGCCTGTATCGCTACGTGCCGGACGCGCTGACGTCCAGTGGCCGCGCCGACCTCAGCGCCGGGAAGCTCCAGGTCGCGAAGGTCGACGCTCAGGGGCAGGTGGCCTGGCTGGACGTCCCCGACCCAGGCTTCACCGGCACCACTCCGACACGCTCTCAGGTTGCGGACAGCACACCGTTCGACGGTGGCGAAGGGATCTGGCACCACAACGGGGTCATCTACTTCTCCACCAAGGGCGACAACAGGATCTGGGCGTACGACATCAACAGCGAGAGCATCACGGTCCTCTACGATGCCTCGACGAGCGCGACCCCCATCCTCACGGGAGTGGACAACGTCATCGTCTCAGCTTCGGGCGACGTGCTCGTCGCCGAAGATGGTGGCGACATGGAGGTCTGCGCCATCCTTCCCGACGGAAGCGTGAAGGCGTTGCTGCAGGTCGTGGGACACGACAAGTCCGAGATCACCGGCTTGGCGTTCGACCCTGGTGGAACGCGTCTCTATTTCAGCTCGCAGCGCGGAACCACCAAGAACAGCGACGACGGCTATACCTTCGAAGTCAGTGGTCCCTTCCATCGGGCCAAGGCCTGAGTCGGACGGCGCGCTGCTGGACGTACCTCGCGCCTCTCGGAGGGAGCGGGGCGACCAGGATTACCGCGCGGATCTGCGCGGGCTAATCCTCCGCAAGGATAGCCGAGAGCAGCTGACGCACGAAGTCGTCGCTGGCCTCCGCCAGCAGGCGCTGGGCTAGCGTGCGCAGCGGCTCACTCCCCCCATACAAGGCCCGCTGGGCGCTGCGTAGTGCGCGGATGCTCGCCTCGGGGACGTGATTTCGGCGTAGCCCGACGCTGTTCACTCCCCGCACCCGCGCGCGGTCGCCGGCCACCGTCAAGAACGGTGGCACGCTGCGCTCAATCATCGCGCCCCCCGCCGCAAACACCATGCAACCGATCTTGCAGAACGGTGCCACGGCGACGTGGCCACCCAGCACCGCCGCGTGCTCCACCACCACGTGACCGCCAAGGGAGACATAGTTGGTCAGGATCACCCGATCTCCGACGTCGCAGTCGTGGGCGATGTGCGCACCCACCATGAACAGACCGGAACTGCCCACACGAGTCGTGCCGTCACCTTTCTGAGTGCCACCGTGCACCGTGCACGACTCGCGAAACACGTTGTCGTCGCCGATGATCACCCAGCTCTCGGAGCCGGCGTGCGACTTGTCCTGCGGCGGACCACCGAGCACGCAAAACGGGTGCACCTGGTTGTTCGCCCCGAGCCGGGTGCCCCGGCGTATCACCGCGTGACTCAGCAGCTGGGTGCCCGCACCCACTTCCACACCCTGCTCCACGACGCAGAACGGTCCGATGCGTACGTCTGCGGCGAGCTTCGCGCCGGGATCGACCACGGCGGTCGGATGAATCTGGGCCACGCTATTACCGTATGGATATTATTTGTCGCGATCGATGATCGACGCCAGGAGCTCGCCCTGAGCGCATAGGGTCCCGTCGACGGTAGCCTCACCCCGCAGCTTCCACACGTTGGAACGGTGGTGTTTGACTTCGACGTAGAGGTCCAGGCGGTCCCCTGGAGTCACGGTTTGACGGAACTTCGCGTTATCGATCCCGAGGAAGTACATCAGACTGTTCGTCGGATCGAAGGGGTCCGACGCATACGCCAGGATGCCACCAATCTGGGCCAGGGCCTCGATGATCAACACACCGGGCATGATCGGGCGCCCCGGAAAGTGGCCCTGCACCCAAGGTTCGTTGTGGCTCACCATCTTGTGGCCACGAATGCTCTCGCCAACCTTGATCTCCGTCACGCGGTCGACGAGCACGAAGGGGTAGCGATGCGGCAAGATCTCCAGGATCTTCTGGATGTCGACTTTGATCGGCCTGCCTCGTTCGTTCATGCTCACCGCCCCGAGAACAACTTCGCCATGGCGCGCAGCCAGCGGCTCCGGGAAACCGCTGGGAAGCCTGCCACGACCTCACCCGCTGGTACATCCCGGATCACTCCGGTCTTGGCCGCGACTTGAGCCCCATCGCCCACGCGCACGTGATCCGCGACGCCAGATTGGCCGCCAATCCGTACGCCGTCACCCACTTCGCAGGAGCCTGCGAAGCCGCACTGTGCAGCCACTAGGCAGCGCTTTCCGAGCTGAGCGTTGTGTCCCACGTGGACCTGCGCGTCCAGTTTGGTCCCTTCGCCGATCCGCGTAGGTCGCAAGCACCCAGCGTCGATGGTGCAGTTCGCGCCGAGCTCGACGTCTGCTTCGAGAATCGCGCCCGCGAGCTGGGGGATACGCACCGCGCCGTTGGGCCCCTGAGCCCAGCCGAAGCCTGCCCGCCCGACCACGCTGCCCGCGCCGATCACCACGCCGGCGTGGGCAATGACGCGAGGAAAGACCACAGCACCTGGCTCTACCACCACGCTAGCATGGAGCGTCGCGCCGGGATGAACCACCGCACTCGGAGCAACGCGAGCTTCCGAGCGCATTGGCCCGTTCCAG
Organism: Polyangia bacterium; assembly: GCA_030433055.1. GTDB lineage: Bacteria > Myxococcota_A > Polyangia > Polyangiales > Polyangiaceae > JAHBVY01. Next base: position 2,031 of record JAUILJ010000626.1, on the reverse strand, counting down.
CCCTCGCGGTCGCCGCGCTGCTCGACAGCGCGCTGCAGTAGCTCCGCCAGCACCCAGCTCGGGTTCTCGTGGACCCAAGCGCGATGCAGCCGCTCGGCGAAGCGGGGGTGCGTCAGCACCACGCCCGGCTGGCGGTTCGCTTGCTCCAGGTAGCGGGGGTGAGTGAGCAGCACCAGCTGATCGGAGGCGTTCGCATCTTGAGGCGAAACCAGTCGCGTGATGGAGCGCTCGAGCTCCAAACCGCGCGTCTCCCCCCCCAAAATACGAACGAGCTGCGCCAGCGTCTCGGACTGGGGCAGCTCGATCCCGGGGAGCTGGGTGGTCAAGTCCACTCGCCCCAGCCGTTGCTCGTTGTCACTTCTTCGGCGCCGCGGGGGCCTTAGCGGGAGCCTTGGGCGCAGCCGCGGGCTTCTTGTCGTCGTCGTCGACGGCGCCGCCCTCGTTGTACATCTGGATCAGGCGATCGGTCAGATCAAGATCCGCCCGGAAGTAAGGCACCGCCTGCTTGTCGAGCACCATGTCGAAGCCGCTGGAGGCTGCCAGCCGGCGAATCAACGACATTGCCTTGCGGTAAATCGGTCGCGTCAGCTGGCTCTCCTTCTTCTGCAGCTCCTTGTTGTACTCGACGAACACCTGCTGCAGCTTCATCATGTCGTTCTGCCACTTCTCGGCCCGCTTCTGATAAGCGGCCTTGCTGAGCACCGAGCGCTGCTTCTCGATCTGAACTTTCTCTGCCTGGAGATCGCGCTGCTTCTTGTCCAGCTCCCGCTGACGCTTGTCGAACAGCTTCTTCAGCGTGGCCTGGGCGCGGAGCCCGTCCTCGGTCTCCATGATCGCGCGCTGCGTGTCGATGACGGCGATCTTCATCGCGAACGCGGAGCCAGAGAAGGCGACCAGCGCGAAAGCGACCAACAAGGCAAACAGCCCACGGCGGGCACGGCGTTGAACGAGCATGCGCGGGACTTAGCGGGCACCCGCAGGTGGGTCAAGCCTCCGCCCACAGCTCCCTCCACGGGCTCATCGGGCCTCCTACCCGAGCCGCCGGAACCTCCCCAGCGCCTGGACTTTCCGCAGGTTTTTTGAGGGCTTCGCTGGCCCCCGCAGAAATATTCAACGCTTCAGGGGGTGAGGCGCGTTGCTCGGGCACCGCGGCCGAACGCGCTACCAGCGCACAGCGCCGCGTCTCGCCCCGACACAGCCGTGAGGTTCGTCGACGTCAGATCAACACGAAGTCGTCCACCTCGGTCGCCTCCTGCGCCACGATGGATGAAGTCTGCTCGTCCCGCTGAACTGCCAAATCGTACAGCTCGGCGAGCAGCGTCGGATGCTGCTTGATCAGCGCGTGAAAGCCTGCGTGCGGCAGATGCAACGTGACCGTTGGCATGGTCGCGACGACGTCCGCGTTCGAGGGGCGCCGCAACACCAGCGCCACCTCGCCCACGACCTCCCCGACACCAAGCTCAGCGATGGGGAGCCCCTCACCATCTTCCTCACGATGGCTCACTTGCACGGCACCCGACGCGATCAAATGCAGGCCGTCGCTCGACTGGCCCTGCTCGATGATGCGCTCGCCGGCCTCGAAGGCGCGGGTGACGAAGCGCTCGACCAGCGAGTGGCGCTCCTTCGCGCGCACGGCTCGCAGGATCGCGCTGGTGCGCACCAGGTTCTCCACCATGCGTCGCCTGAAGCGAGACGCGAACTCATCGCCGACCGCGGGCTCTCGCTCAGCCAGCGCATCCAGGCTCTCCTTGGTGGCGATGAGCAGCAGGCTGGGGCGTAGCGCCGTCACACTGGCCGCGCGCGGTGAGCGGGATATCAGCGCCATTTCACCGACCAGTGAGCCTCCACCCAGGCGCGCAAGGCGTACCACCTCCGCCCCCTCCGCAGCTTGCTTGCTGACCTCGAGCTCGCCACGCACGACGACGTAGGCGGAGGTCCCGAGCTCACCCTCGGAGATCACGCACTCCTCGGCGTCCACCAAGCTCAGCTCGAAGATCTCCACGAACGCGGCCAGCGCCCCCTCACCCAGCG
>JAUILJ010000625.1 GCA_030433055.1 Polyangia bacterium | reverse complement strand
TACGGCATCGCGGAGATCCACTCCCACATGTTCACGAACTTTGGCTTCGGAGGCGGCGGGATCTTCCACGGCTCCCCGTTTCATCGCCTGGGTGTCGAGCACGCGCTGCCAGACTGCTCGCTGTTTCACGGTCAGGATGGACGACGCGACATCGTGGGCTACTTCTATGACCACGACACCGGCCTGGGCGACATCAGCTCGCTGCTTCCGATCCTGACCAAGGGTGAAGTCCCGGAGTTCAACCACGACACCGCCGGCTACCCAGGGTTCAGTGGGTGGCCCAACTCATGGAACAGCTCCACGCACCAGACGATGTACTACCGCTGGCTGCAGCGAGCCTACCTCAGCGGGCTGCGCCTGGTGGTGAACCTGGCAACCGGCAACTCAGTGCTGTGTGACTTGGTCCGAGGCACCGGTGCTCAGGAAGTGAGGTACTCCTGCAATGACATGGTGAGCGTCGAGCGCACGATCGAAGAGACGCGCAACCTCGAGCGCTACATCGACGCTCAGTCAGGTGGGCCGGGTAAGGGCTGGTTCCACGTCGTGGAGACCCCGGCGGAAGCGCGGGAGACGATCAAAGCAGGCAAGCTGGCGGTGGTCCTGGGCATCGAGATCTCGAACCTCTTCGACTGCTTCCTGACTCCGCCCGAGGGCTTCGACACCTGCACCGAGGAGAGCATGAACGCCCAGCTGGATCGCTACGAAGAGCTCGGTGTACGCGTGGTGTTCCCGGTGCACAAATACGACAACGGGTTCAGCGCGGGGGACGGCAGCAGTGGCATCATCGAACTCGGGAATCTGATCAACAGCGGCCACTACTCGAGCTTCGTGGAGGACTGCCCAGGCATCGACACGACGTTCGACCACGGCAGCGTGACGTTCGGCGGACTGAACAAGCCTCGCGACACCTACAACTCCACGCCGCCGCTCGACATGAGCGGTCTCGGAGACAACGTCGTGGCTACTCTGCTGCCGTTGCTCGGGCCAATCCAGGAACCAGCGCTGGAGGGTGAGTACTGTCAGAAGTTCGGTCTGACGCCGCTGGGCGAGAAACTGATCGGGCAGATCATGAAGCGGGGCATGATCCCGGACATCGCGCACCTCCCCCAGCGCGCACTGGAGCGGGCATACGAGCTCCTGGAAGCAGCCGACTACCCAGCGACCAAGACTCACGGCGGCAGCAACGACGGCAAGCTGTATGGCCTCGGAGGCATGCGGGGGGCGGATCTGGGGCGCTGCGCGGATCCCAACGATCCGGGCAACATGGCCAGCAACCTGCGGAATTCCCTTCAGGAGATCGCCATGAACGGCGGCTACCCCGCGGAAGGGCTCTCCTTCGATCTGAACGGCTTCGCCGGTGGGCCTCGCCCGCGCTTCGGTCCGAACAGCCCGTGTGGCGACGGCCAGGAGACGCCGCTCACGTACCCCTTCACTTCCTTCGACGGCGGCGTGACCTTCTCCGAACCGCACCTCGGCACGCGCGACGTCGATTTCAACACCGAAGGCATGATCCACATCGGGCTCTTGCCGGAGTACATTCAAGACGCGCGCAACACCGGCGTGACCGACGATACGCTGGAGCCCATGTTCCGCTCGGCAGAGGGCTACATTCGCATGTGGGAACGCGCCGAGGCCCGCGCGAAGGCGCTGCAATAGCCGCCCGTCCATCGACCACCGCAGCGCGCGCCCGGTCTCCCGGGCCCGCGCTGCTGCGAGCACGCGGGTCGTCACTTGGCAGGGCGCTCCTCGACGCCCTGCTAGCTCCTCGACGCCCTGCTAGCTCCTCGACGCCCTAGCTCCTCGACGCCCTGCTAGCTCTTCACCGCCTTGAGCGTGTCGGAGTACTGAGCCAGCACCGCCCAGTACGCCTGGAGCGTCTTCAGCGTGATGTTGGGTGGCGCGGTGAGCAGCACCGAGCTCAGGAAGATGTCCTTGGTGACCGACGGATTGCGCTGCACGGCCGCCTCCCAACCATTCCGGATCCGCACCAGCAAGCCGTACTGGTTCAGAGCCGCGGTCTGGGCGGTGATGTACTGGTTCATGTTCGCGACGGTCGGAGTGAACGCGTAGTTGAAGCTCGGTTGGTTGTCAGTGGTGTGCGCCAGCTGATTGATGATCCCGCCCAGCCGCTTCTCCTCGGTGACCACGCCGTTGTCGATGATCGCTTGCTTCGACATCAGTGTGTTCCAGAAGGTGCGTGACTTGCTCACCGCCGAGTTGAGCGAGTCGATCTGCTTGTCCAGCTCTGCCTTCTCCTTGGCGCCGTTGATCGCGCCGAAGATCGCGTCGATGCCTACGGCCGCGAAGATGCCGATGCCCGTCTCCCCGAGCGCACCGAGGGACGCTCCTTCGATGGCCGCTTCGGCTACGGTTTCCGTGACGGCCTCACCCACCGTTTCCGTGGTGATCTCAGTCGTTACCTCCGCAGTGGCGTCGACGCCGGCTTCGCTCGCGGCCTCACCAATGGACTCGGCGGCGCCCTCCCCGGTGGCCTCGCCTCCACCGGAGAAGAACTCCTTGGCGAACTTGCCCAGCTTCACCAGGCCGCGCAGAGCCACAAGGCCACCGACCGCCTCATCGATCACCTCAGCGACGCTGAGCGGCACGGCACCGCGCACCGGCGGCTCGATGGCTTGCACCTGCACCTGGAAGTCCTTGTACTTGGCGTCGTCCATCGTGATGATGTTCGTCACGATCACCAGCGCGCCATTGCCCGCGACCAGCGACTTGTAGCCAGTCAGATGCGAGTTGAACACGTCCACTTCGGCCTGGATCTGGTCTTGCAAGCTCACGGCTTCGGTGTGGAGGTTGTTCACCTCATCGCGCCTCGCGCTCAAGTGATAAAACCAATCGTCCCACGGTAGTAGTCCCATATTGTCCTGTGCTTTCTGCGTATAGGTTCGCCCTGAAGCACCGCGGCAGCGGGTGCTCCTCAGTCGCCCGCCCCCTCGGCGAGCTGGTTTGAATCCGTCCGGTAACGCGCCGGCGCGGCGCGCAAGCCTAGCGGTTGCTGAACGCCACAGTGATGCTCTGGGCGATCAAGCCGAACGTCACCGTGTTGTTCATGTTGAACTCGTTGTCGAGCTCCGAGCCACGCTTGAAGATGAACTGCTGCTCGGCGATCACCGAGCTGCCATCCGCAGCGTTCACGCTCATCCCGTTCAGAAAAGGATTCTGGTCGCTGCTGTACGTGTAGTTCAGCGACTGCCCCCGACTGAGCGAGAAGCTCTTCATGTCCAGCGTCTCCGACGGACTGTCTCCCTTCCGCACTTCGAGTTCCACGGAAAGGTCCTTGCCGGTATTGTTGCGAAATAGCTTGGTTCCCATGCTTTCCCCTCCTGCGAACGCACTTCAGCCTGTCGGTGCCTGAGGCTCCGGTCGTGCGCCCGCGCTTCGTTGTCCAGAGACAATGAGCGACCACTGACCTGCGCGCCGCGCAGGCCACTGTTCCCCCAGTGTGGAGCGCCAACCAGGTGCCAGACCCAGAAGGCTCTCCGACCACCATTCTTCTAAGGGAGCCCCGAGCCGAAGTCCATCCAAATCCGGGAACGTATGTCGGATTTATTTCCGCAAAGAATTGCTTCTGGGCTTTGCAGTCTTTGTAGGCAAGACGCCAAACATCGCGCTCGCGTCACCGGGGAGCGCGACCGTCGGTTCGCGACCTCGCGCGGCTCCGAGCGACGCATCTCACCCCCAGACCCACTTTTTCCTCACGGAAATTTTTGAGCAGGCACGAGCACAGGCACAGGCACAGGCAGTCAGCGCGGCGGATCGGGCGGCGGGGCGATCGCCTTCAGGTTCATGCCGCCTGGGTACTGATAGCTGGTGTAGCGACCGTAGCCTATCACCTGCAAACCCACCGGATGAGTTGCCGTGAGGATATGTGCGCCTTGCTGCCCGGGACCAAGCCCCACGCGTACCACGCCGAAGCCAGACCCGATCGGCGCTGGTGCCTTGCTCACCGCGGCACCGTCCAGCTCCAGCTGCGCATCCATCGGCATCACGATGTCCGCGTAGCTCAGGTCGTAGTTGCTCGGCGCCAGGAACACGTACTTCGTCCGGAACTGTTCGACGGCGGTCATGTAGCTCATCGAGGGGTCGCCCCGGCCCTCCTGGTTCACCGCCTCGGGGTCCGATGGATCCGGATCCACCAACGAGCCCCCCAGCTGGAACGAAGCCACCGCGAACGCCTGATCGCCCTGGACCTCGAAGCTCTCCTGCACCACGCCCAGGTCCACCCACTGTCCGGCGTCGAGGCTGCTGGGCGCGCCGGACGGCATTCCGCTCGGATACGTCAGGTGCGTGCCGTCGAAGTTGCCATAGATGCGCACGATGTGACCAGGCGTGTCGGCGTTGGGCCCCGTGGGTGGAGTGACGAAGTAGTGCTTGCCGAAGGTCTCTGCCGGCAGCAGCGACTCCTCGGTGTGGTCGCAAGCGACCTTGTCATCTGGAGCGAGGGAGCAGGCGGTCCCAGCGATGACCTGCACCGGCTTGTTGGCCTGGATCAGCGACCCGCTGAGCTCTCCGGCGCCGGACAGCGCGGTGTAGGTCATCAGCTGCACGACGTCTCCAGCGTTCAGTGAGAGCGTCGTGTTGCCTCCTCCCGGAACCATCGGGATTGGGCCACCGGCTTCAATCGTGCCGGTCGGCGACACGTAGACGTTCACCTCGGTGTTGTCCTGGGTGCCGGTGATGGTCATGAACTCGGGAAACGAGGCGATCAGATGGTAGTAGCCGTGGCGCCCAGCCACTCGGTAGTTCCCGGTCATCGCCGTGCTCGGCAGCAGCAGCGAGGCGTCATTGGTGTAGGTGTAGTAGGTCTTGCTGCAGTTGGTCGGGAAGGCGCAGGTCGGCGGGTTTGGCTTGCACTTGGTCCAGTCTTTCCCCGGGGCACCACCCGTCGATGCGTACTGCAGTGGGTTGAACTGGTAGACTGCGATCGGGCGAGTACTCACCAGATGGAATGCGCCTTGATCGATGCGCGCGGTGCTCGGGGACTCGTTGACTTGATTACACTGGTCGCCCTCCGGTCCCTTGAGCGTCGGGATCCAGGGCAAGAACAGGGTGCGAAGTTCGTTGGGAGGGATCTCTGCGGACGCGACGGCGGTGTCTCCGATGGTCACGGTCACCGAGGCGGTCTCGTCGCCCGCGTTCGCAGCGACCACCGCGAAGTCGAAGATCGACCACACGCCGTTCGCCGTCACCGTCGGCCAGAAATCGCAGCCCACGTAGGTCTTGCGATCGGCGGCTTCTTCACACGTCTCCGGATCGCTGAGGTCCGCGCCGCCAGTCCCGGCGGTCCCGCTGTCGAGGAAGCCACCGTTGCCGCCGTTGCTCGACCCGCCGTTGCT
>JAUILJ010000624.1 GCA_030433055.1 Polyangia bacterium | reverse complement strand
CACGCCACCCCCGGGAGCGAGCTGGTGGTGCAAGACCAAGCCGGCGCCGAGGTCGCGCGTGCAACCACCGACGAGCTGGGCAGCCTGATGTTCCGCGAGTTGCCGCCCGGAAAAGGCTATCGGGTGGTCGATGAAGCCAGCGGCCTGCGCAGCCGTGAGCTCGAGGTGTGGGACCGCGACTCCAGTCTGCCCGACCCGGAGTTTTACTCTGCTCAGGTGCTGATGCCTGGCAACAACTACATCGAGACCCGCGACGGCACGAAGCTCAGCGTCTACATCACGCTGCCAGGTCCCGTCGAGGACGGGCCCTATCCGACGATCGTGAACTACTCGGGATACAATCCGTCGGAGCCGGGTGGCCCGCTCGATCTCGGGGTGCCCACCAGCTTGTGCGAGCAGTTCCCGACCATCTGCGACGCTCCCAAGGATCCGAGCGCGATGATCGGCTCGTTCATGGGTTACGCGACCGTGGGCGTCAACGTGCGCGGCACCGGTTGCTCCGGCGGCGCGTATGACTTCTTCGAGACCATGCAGGTGCTCGACGGCTATGACGTGATCGAGACCGTCGCGGCGCAGCCCTGGGTGCTGCACGGCAAGGTCGGCATGACGGGGCTCTCGTATCCCGGCATCACGCAGCTGTTCGTGGCGCAGACCACGCCGCCGCACCTGGCGGCCATCACCCCGCTCTCGGTGATCGCGGACACCGCGACCTCCACGCTCGCTCCAGGCGGCATCTACAACGACGGCTTCGCGCTGTCCTGGGCGGAGAACGTGCTCGACGGCGCGCGGCCCTACGGTCAGGGCTGGGAGCAAGCGCGCGTGGACGAAGGCGACACGGTCTGTGAGGAGAATCAGCTGCTCCATGGCCAGGCGGTGGACGCGGTGGCGAAGGCGCTGAACACACCGTTCTACGATCCGAAGATCACCGACCCGCTGAACCCGAGCCTGTTCGTGCAGCAGATCGACGTGCCGGTGTTCGTGGCCGGCGCCTGGCAGGACGAGCAGACCGGAGGTCACTTCCCCGCGTTGTTCGACAAGTTCACGAACGCACCGGTGCACAAGTTCACCGTCTACAACGGCGCGCACATGGACGGCTTCGCGCCTCAGATCTTGTCCGAGTGGAAGACGTTCCTCGACATCTACGTCGCCCAGACCATTCCGAAGGTAGATCCGACGTTGCGCGCCGCCGGGCCGGTGCTCTTCGAGCAGATCTTCGGCGCCTCGGTGGAGCTGGGGCCCGATCGCTTCGCCGACTACGCGACCTGGGAAGAGGCCAAGGCAGCCTACGAAGCCGAGGATGACCTGCGGGTGATCTTCGAGGTCGGGGAGAAGCCTGGTGGCACTCCCTACGCACCCGAGGGCGCCTTCGAGGAGCGCTTCGCGTCCTGGCCCATCCCCGGCACCGAGCCGCTGCGCTTCTACCTCGAGCCCGACGGGACCCTCGGGGAAACGGCGCCCACCGCGAGCGACGACTCAGGCTCTTCCTTCAAGTTCGACAAGGACCTCGGCCACGTCAGGAACATGGGAGGCGACAACCCTGGGGTGATCGATCCCGACTGGACCTGGACCACGCCGCCCGCAGGTGACGCAGTGGCCTTCGAGACCGCGGCCCTGGACAAAGACATGGTGTTCGTCGGCCACGCCAGCGCCGATCTGTACATCCGCTCGACCGCCGACGACGCAGACATCCAGGTCAACGTCACGGAGCTCTTGCCTGACGGAAACGAAGTCTACGTGCAGAGCGGCCAGCTGCGCGCCAGCCAGCGCAAGCTCGCCAGCGACGCCACGGAGCTACGCCCGATCCAGACGCACCTGGAGGCGGACGCAGCGCCCCTGCCCGCCGGACAGTGGGAGCTGGCGCGGGTGGAGATTCTGCCGTTTGGCCACGTGTTCCGCAAAGGCTCAAAGATCCGCATCCTGATCAACACCCCCGGCGGCAACCACGCGCGCTGGACCTTCGTATTGAAGGACCTGCCGAGCGATACGGTGCACTCCGTGGCTCACTCGATGATGCATCCGTCGAGCGTCGTGTTCAGCTACCTGCCTCAGGTGACGGCACCGGCCAACACGGCCGAGTGCAGCCTGCGAGCGCAGCCCTGCAGGGAGTACATGAGCATCGACAACATGGCGTTCACGCCGTGAGCTGACGCCCTCACACCCAAGGTCGGGGCGCCTTCAGGCGCTTCCACAGGAACGCCGCGTAGGCATGGGGCAGGCGCTCCAAGTCGCCGCGGGGAAACGCGTCCCGCAGGAACGCGCGGGGGACGCGCTTCGCTGTATCCACCAGGCGCTCGAGGCTGAAGCGCCTGGCCAGCTGCTCATCGAGGGCGCGCATGCGCTCGCCGTGCGCGGCGAACAGGTGCCCCCGGAGGTCGTACGGGGTCTCCCGTGGGTCTTGCTCGGTGACGCCGTCCCAGTCGTGCTGGAACGGCAGGGCGGCGCCGTGATCGATCAGCCAGTGCTGGGCATGCCAGCTCAGGATGTTGGGGTTGCTCAGCGAGCGATCCATGTTCAGCACCCAGGCGTCGAGCCAGAGCACTCGCGCGGCGAGCTCCGGATCGACCCGGCTCAGCTGGTCGGCACGCAGCTCGCTCGAGCCGTCGAGGTAGCGCAGGCCCAGGTTCTTCCCAACGCTCAGCCCGAGCAGCTGGCGCAGCTCGTCGTTCTGATCGTCGCTTGGAATATCCTCAGGGATTTGTAACACGACGCGCTCGGGCACCGGCAAGCCCAGCTGCTCGGCCAGGTCGGCCACCAGGCACTCGGAGATCAGCGCGGCGCTGCCCTGCGCGGCTCCACGGAGCTTGGCGACGAACACGCCACGCGGCGTCTCCACCAGCACGGGCAGCGAGTTGCCGCGCCGAAAGGCGCTGCGCACTCGCACGGCTTCGAACGCTGGCAGCGCGGGCAGGCTGGGCTGCCCCATCAGTCGGTCGTACGCGGCGAAAAGCGCACCATCGGCACCCGCTCGGCGAAGCTGCGAGCTCCGTCTTTGGTCGGGGGTTGCTCGCTGCCAGTGCACATCTTCGAGAGCTTCTTGTAGGCGGTTCGGTAGCGCTGACCGTAGTCATACAGAGCCTGAGCCGCTTCCTCGATTCCGATCACCTCCGCGTGGACATCCACAGTTCGATTCCCCACGGTAATTGTTGCGTCCGGGTGCGCCTGCACGTTGCGAAACCAGTTGGCCCCCTCCCCCCACCCCGAGGCGACGTACCAGCAGTCCTGGTCGGCGTCGTACTTGACGACCTCCACCACGGTGCGCCGCTCCTCACCGCTCTTGCGCCCGATGTGGCGCAGGTACAAGAAGCGCTTGCCCAGCATCCAACCCAGGTGCGCGCGGTACATCCAGATCGGCGCGCGCAGCAAGGCCCGCATGACTCCGCTCGGCGGCTTCTGATCCACGGTGCCCGGCATGAAATCGAGTATCCGCCCGCGATCTCACGGATGCAATCGCGCGCACTGCGCTCGGCGCGAGCACTGCACACCGAGGCTCTCGAGCTCCGGGTCCGCGTCGAGCGCTACAGCGACTCGCAGCAGCGCGCTCCCAGGCTGTAGTCATAGTAGTCCGGCCGATGCACCGTGATGCGCGCCTGACAACCGTGAGGCGTGTCCCGCGCATAGAAGCCACCAAGGAACACGCCGGAGTCATCATCGATCCACTCGTCGAGCCCACCCACCATGTCCATCACCGCGTCCTCACCCCAAGCGCTACGGCACTCGGGGTGAGATCCGGTAGGCGCCAGCAGCCGCTCACCTCGGTACTCCATGAGGTTCAGGCGCGGATCCCGATGCCCGAGCCCGAGGGCGCCGTGGAGCAGCGGCGCCGGGTGCTGGGGCGCGTCGAGGTTGCAGGCGCCGGCTACCAGCTGGTTGCCATAGGGATGCCGCGTGTTCGACTCCGAGCGGCACGCCTTGATCCACTCACCATGGCGACACAGGCGCTTGCCGGCGTTCGCACACGCGCGGCGCGCGGAAGCCAGATCCAGGTAGGCGTTGGGGACCACGCCCGGTCGCGACTCCGCACGGATATCAAACTCGGCCTCGGCTTCCCACGCTGGTAGCTCCGGCAGGGCAACCTGACGGGCGCTCCAGGGACCGATGTGACCGCGCTGGTTCTCCCACTCCCGCTGGTCGCGTAGTGCCAGGGAGTGGCTCGGGTGGTAGTACGGGGACACGCGCCGCTCACCACCTTGCTCGAACAGCGAGATCTCCCAGCGGTCGATGCAGAAGGCGCGATCGATTTCCACCATCTCCGGCGGGCAGCGACGCACCACGGGCGCAGGAGTAGACAGCGCCGCAAGCGCAGAAGCGGACACCGCCACGGGCTCCTCTGAGTCAGCCCCCTGCTCTGCCGGCTGCGCGCGCTCCGCAACGCTGGGTGGCGCCGCGCCGGAGAGGCACAGCCCTGTGAGCAGCGGGATGGCGAGACGACCGGGGAGCACTGCGCCGCCATTTTGCAGGAGTTGCTCCCTGCGGACCAACTTTGGGAAACAGTCAGCTCTCGATCACGCCGCCAGTGCACGCCCCGCAACCCGCGCCGTTCACTTCGACGGGCTCGTAGGTGGTGCTGAACTTCTGGCTGTACAGCTGGCTGCCGTCAGCGGCCGTCACTTCGAAGCCCCACACTTCGGACTCGACGTCCGGCAGCGGTTCGTAGGTGTAGCCGCTGAGCTTCGCGCCGTCGCTCGTCTCCTCCCACTCCACGTGAGCGGTGTCATTGGCGCCTCGCCACAAGCCGTCACTCACCGGGGCCAGGGCCACGTCGTGACAGCTCTCGCCCTGGCATATCCGCACGGTTTTGGGTTCGGCGCTGCCGGCGGAGCCCGCGGTCAGGTCGAACTGCAACCCGGCGCAACCGATCTCGGTGCAGTCGTCCGACGAGCAGCCAGTGAAGAGAGGTGACCCCAGGAGGCTCAGGGCAAGCAGCAGGCGTGTGGCGCGCATGGGGCGCACTCTAGCGCCTCGCGCCTGAACCTCAATCAAAAGTCGTCATCGTCGTCATCGTCGTCTTCGTCGGGCTCGTCGGGCTCGTCGTCGTCTTCGTCGGGCTCGTCGGGCTCCGGTTGGTTGACGCTGCCACCATGCTTCAGCGTGTACTGGTCGAGCAGCTGCATGTAGCGCGAGAGCAGGTTCATGTCGGTGCCCATCTTGGTTCCCCACGGCATACCAGCCATGCTGAAGTCCAGCATGCTCATGCCGAACACGCGCTCGATCTCCACGTTGGGGTCGAGGCCCTTCTGGCCCCACGCCACCTGGGCGCCTGCGACTTCGCAGTAGAACTCGAAGCTGATCTCCTTGGCCGCGCCGCTGGCGACCCGCGCCTTCTGCACCTCCCCCAGGGCGTCAGTGTAGATCTTGG
>JAUILJ010000623.1 GCA_030433055.1 Polyangia bacterium | reverse complement strand
GCCGTGGCCGCCTGTCCGAGGTGCTCAGCCAGTACCTTGGCTGCCCAAACGCGGTCAGCCCGGGCCCCGCTGGCGTTCTGCCCGCGGATCCGCAGCTCGGCGCGCCGATCCAACGCGGCCACGAGGTCGGCGTGGTGCTCTCCACGGCGCAGCGTGTCGACCAGGCCGTCCAGCGCATCGGCGTCATCCGGTTCGATCGCCAGGAGCTCTCGCCACAACCTGATCGCGCGTTCGAGATCGCCCAGCTGCTCATCCGCCAGTCGGGCGGCGGTCGCGAGCGCCCTGCTGCGCTCGACATCCGACCCTGGAACGAGCTGCCCCAGGGCGGCCACGCGTTCCAGCAGGTCTGCGCGCCGAGCCGACTCCCCTGCTGCCTCGAGCAACGGGTCGAGGCGGCGGCACGCCTGGAGCTGCAGCTCGCCCGGCGCGCCTCCACTGTGCGCGACGCGGTGGTGCAGCTCCACGGCTTGCTCCAGCAGCCGCTCACGCTCGCTGATCTCTCCGGCCTCGTAGTACAAGCGCTCCGCGAGCGGTGACTCTTCCCGTCCCGCGATCGACATCAGCAACTCGGCCTGCTCGGCTCCTCGGTCCGTGCGCCGGGCCAGTTCGTCCAGTTCCGCGCGGTATTTTTCAGAAGCTGGTACCAGGCCGACCAGCTCGGTGAGGTGCTTGAAGGCGCCATCGGCGTCGTCCAGACGCGTCAGGCAAATTTGCACCAGCTCACCGAGCCGCTCTTCTAGCTCTGCCTTGCCTGGAGCCGCCTCGAGCTCCACTTCGAGCATACGCACCACGTCGTGGGTCTGACCCAGCGATTCGTAGTGAGTCTTGAGGCGCGCCGCGACGTCATCACGCACGCTCATCGCCCGGCGCCGGCGGCTGCCATCGCCCGTAGGGGGCAGCGATTCAGGCGGAACGGGCAGCGCCAGGATCCGCTCCAGCAACTGGTACGCCTCCTCGGTGCCTGAACCCTCCTCGAGCGTCAGGTCAATCAGCTCGAACGCCTGACGCGCGTCGCGCAGATCGATCCAGAGCCCGGCGATACGAAGCCTCAGCTCCTCCAGCGGAGTACCCGACAGCTTCTCCAGTCGCCGACCAAGCAGCTCGATCAGCGGGCGACTCTGCCCTTCACGCTCATACAAGCGCTCCAGGTTGTTCTCTACCCGCGAGTCGTCGCGGCGCAGCGCCAAGAGCTGCTCCAGGTAGCCGATCGCCCGCGTCGCATCTCCCGCGAAGTCTTTCGCCGCCAGTGCGGCTTCCTCCAACAGACTCTCCCGCTCGAAGTCAGCCTCGCTGCGCGCAATGGCGCGATCGTAGACTCGGAACAGGTCCTCCCAGCGGCCGGCGGCGTTGAACGCCAACTTCAGCCGATCGAGCGCCCAAGCCGCCGTGGGAGCGCCGTCGAGCACGCGCTCCAGCAGATCGATCACCCGGTCGGGCTCGTCGAACCACTCCTCGTAGAAGTCGATCAAGCGCCGGCCAATGAGCTCCGCCAGGTCCGCGTCTGCCGCGCGTGAGAGGGCCGCGTTGTAGGCGTCCCGCACCGGCTCAGGCTGCTCGAGCTTGCGCGCCAACCGCTCGGCGACATCCCAGATCGCTTCCTCACCCGGATTCTCTTGAGCCGCCTCGAGACACAGCGCCAGCGCCGCGTCAGGCTGCTCTGACTCCTTGTACTCGACGACCTGCAGGAACCACTCCTGCCGTCGTTCAGCCAGCTCTGGCGTGTCCTTGGACACCGCCAGCAGCGTCTCCAGGATCTCACGCCCCGCCTCTCGGTCCTCCAGCTCCTGACTGATGCGATCCAGGAGCTCGGCGGCCTGAGCGCGGGCGTTTGGCTGGACCAGGACCTGCTTGACCAGCTCCAGCGCCTCGGGCTGCGTCGGATAGTTGGTCAGGACAGCGTGGAGCACCTCCAGCCCCGCTTCGACATCGCCGGTGCCCTCGATCAATGCCCTGGCGTAGGCTAGATCCGCAAGGATACGAGGTTCGCCCTGGGCACGGTCACGCAAGCGCGCAAGGTGCGCCAGGGCCGCCTGGGGCTCTCCGACTTGAAGTGCGAGGCGCGCGGCGTCGCTCAGCGCCTGCTCATGGTCTGGCTCCTGTTCGAGCACTCGATCTAGGAGCGCGCGCGCCTCTGCGATCCCACCGAGGCGCTGCTCCTCGATCGCCGCCCACTCGACCAGCACCGGCGTTGGATCCTCTTGCGCCTTCACGCGCAGGCCGAATAGCCAACGCCAGTCCTCCGCACGAGGTTGCTCCTGCTGCGTGAGGAAGGCTTCGAATGCCCGGGTTCGCTCCTCGCTGGGTTCGCCCAAGGCAATATACGCACGGAAACACGCGGCAGCGCGATCCGCGTGGGCGGCCTGGGGAGCGAGGCTACGCGCCTCGAGCGCCCAGAGGGTCTCAACGTCCGCTTCCGGGAAGCGCGCGCGCACTGCACACGCCAGATCAGCCAGCACCAACTGACTGCTCGGCTGATCTGCTCGAGGCTCCAGCTGCTGCACCTGGGCTGTGGCGACCGGACCGGTGGCCCCATCCAGCACCACCTGGAAGACGCCCGGCATCTCGCTCCAGTCCGACTCCAGAGCGATCAGGCCCAACAGCCGTTGCGCGGCTTCAACATCGTCGCTCGCGACCCGCAGTACGCGCTTGAGCAGGTCGCTCGCCATGCGCGGATCGTTGAGCTCGTTCTCAGCCAGGGTAGCCGCGCGACGCCAGTAGCCCGCTGCGGCGACTGCGTCTTCGATGCGCTCGGAGGCTACCTGAGCAAGGCGGTCCAGGATGCGCAATGCCAGGGACGGCTCCTCAGTGAGCTGGAGCTTGCGGTCGAGGACGGACGTCAGAAACGACCAGTCGCCGCTCTGCATCCCGAGCCGTTCGGCGTCGCCGAGCCAACTGCCCTCGAGCGCTCCGCTCTCGAGTAGCGCCCGGTAGTGCCCAATCGCCGCGGGGACGTCCCCCACCTGCACTGCAAGTTCTGCGGCAATGGCCAGCGCCTCATGGCGCTTTGCTTCCTCCAGGAATGGCAACGCCCGCACGCTCTCTGCATAGGCCTCCCGGAAGCGTTCTGTCTCGCGTAGTGCTGACAGCAACGATGCGTGCGCGAGTTGATCTGCGGCGTCTGTTTCCAAGATTTGTTGCCACACGGCAATGGCCTTGGAGGTGTCCCCGAGCTCTCGGCGCAGGAGTCGCGCCAGAGCGTGCTGCAGCTTCTTCTGGCGCTCCGGCGTACCTGGCTGCAGCAAGGCCTCGCGATAGAAGTTCAGGCGCTCCTCGGGCGTACCGCCCTCGGCGAGCAACTCTTCGATGCGCGCCACCAGTCCGGGGCTGGTGGGGTCGAAGGCGTGGGCGCGCCGCAGGACCTCGATGGCTCGAGTGGTCTCTCCCAGTGAAGCCAGCGCCTCACCTAGCGCGGACGCGATCTGGAACAACTCCGGGGTTGCGATGGGCTGCGCACCGAGCGCGCGGGTAAGCGTCTCGCAGTACGGGGTGGAGTCTTGCGTCCGCTCGGCCTCTGCCTGGAGGGCCGCCAACCATTCCCCAACGTGCTCGGGAGCACCCTCGACCGCCGCCCAGAGGCCCTGGGATGCCAACGCATGAATCCTCGCGGATTCCCTGGGTTCCTCTTGCAGCAGGTCCACCGCGGCGCGCAGCGCTGCCAAGCGCCCCTCGACCGACTGGGCGACGCGCGCTTGCCACTCGAGCAAGGATACCTTGAGGCGCCGATCTCCAGACGCCTCCGCGGCCTGGCGCAGGGTCTCTGCCGCGCGGGTGGCCAGGTCCTCATCGTTCAGGTAGCGCTCGAGCGCGGCGATAGCGGTCGACTGCTTGGGCAGGATGACCAGCGCCTCGCCGAACAGCTCCAGCGCACGCCCTGGGTCGGAGAGCTTGTCGCCCAGCACCTGGCCAGCGCGCGCCAGCGTCTTGGCGCGCTCCTCGCCCTCCTCGAGCGTCGCGCGCTGGCGCAAGGCTCTGGCGAGCGCCTCGTAGTCGCGCTGTGCCTCGAGCAGCGGCACCAACTTCTGAAACGCCTCCAGTCCAGCGCCGTAGCGCTCCACCGCCAACCACCACGTGCGCACGGCGCCGTCGCGATCCCCCAGGCGCTCCCCGCGGAGCGTTGCCGCGCGGATGATAAAGTCACGTGCTTCTTCTCCCGGCTGGCTGAGTTCCGCGCGCTTCTCCAGCACGCGAGCGAGCCCCGCGTCGTCTGAAAGCTCCGTGGACAGCGCCTCCAGGCGCTCGAGCGCCTGCTCTGCCTGATCGGAGTCGAGCAGCGCCGACCACGCACTCACAGCGAGCTTCTTGTCCCCCGTCTCGTCGCACAGCCTGGCCAGGCGCTCCGCCGCTGGATGGCGTTCGGAGGGTTCCTGTTCCCGCTGTACGACTTGCTCCAAGGCCTTGGCCAGGCGCTTGTTGTCGCCGACTCGGGAGTACAGCTCGCACAACTCCTTCGCGGAGCGCAGAACGGCTGGATCCTCCGAGCCAGTCTCGAGCGCAGACTGATAGGAGGCCATCGCCCTCCGTTCGTCCCCGCACTGCAGAAACAGCCGACCGACTTGGGTCAGCACGCGTGCCTTCGCGCCCGGCTCCTTGGCGCTGTGGGCACTGCGGCTCAACAGCCGGGCGGCGTCGACGCGACGGTCCAGGATCGCGCTCAGGGCGACATAGCGCTCCCGCAGGTCGTCGTCACTCGGGTCCCTCGAGACCAGCGGCTCCAACAAGTCTCGAGCGCCCTTCGGGTCGTCGAGGTGGTCCTGCTTGAGGATCGCGAGTTCACGCTGGGCTTCGGCCCGCCTCGACCCAGTCGCCAGCCGCAGCTCCAGCGTCAGCATGCTGGCCGCATCCTGAATTTGACCCCGCTTCTGATACAGCTTGGAGAGCGCTGCCGCGGCTCGCGGAGCAACGGTGCGCTGCTCCAGCAGCTGCTCGGTTGCGTTCAGGGCATAGCTGTCCTCAGGGTCCCGCTCAAGCAGATCCTCGAGGAAACCAATCGCCTTGTGCGGCGCCCCAAGATCCTCGGTGTAGGCCCGAATCAGCCAGCGCTGGAGCTCCAGCGCACGCTCAGGGCTGGGCTCGGACGCCAGCTCGGACTCGAATAGCTTGACCGCATCTTTCGTGCGGCCCTCAGCGATGTAGCGCTGGCCCAGCTCTCGCTGCACGGTGTCATCTGCGGGCTCCAGCTTGGCGAGTTCCTCCAGCAGAGGCAACGCTGCGTCCTCTCGCTGCGGCATCTCCTCGACCTGCTCCAGCGCCAGTCGCAGCAGCGCGACGCGAGCCGCCACGTCACCCACATGAGGCAGGCGCGCCAGATACAGCTTCACCAGCCGCATGGCATCGCCAGCGCCCATGAGCAAACCCC
>JAUILJ010000622.1 GCA_030433055.1 Polyangia bacterium | reverse complement strand
TGTCCGGCGCCGGAACGCCTCGCTCAGATAGGGGATCACGATGATATCGGCCTCGGCGATCATCGCGATGAACCCGTCATCGGACAGGTCCTGGTCGATGATCTCGATCCCCCGCTTGTTGAGCCAGTACCCCAGGTTGCTGCTCTCGAACGGCGACAGCGTCTGCTTCCAGAACACGTGCTCGTCCGCCGTGGGGATGAGCTCCTGCACCTGAGCTGTGCCCGCGGTCCCCCGTTCGAAAGCCGCGCTTTGCATGACGTAGGTCTCGAACGAGCTCAACCTCCCACCGACCAGCTCCGGGTACCCCGCCTCGAACCCATGAGCGACGAACGCGTAGTGCGGCGCACCCGCAGGCAAGTCCCGCAGCTGCTCCAGCAGCCATCCGGCTTGAGCGCGCACCGCCTCGAAGCCGCCGATGATCTCCTCGGACTGACTCACCATGCGGCCGCCGCGGGCGCAGACATCGTGCTGAAAGTCGATGAACAGAACGCCCGTATAGCGAACGTCGATAGTCGACATGGTTTCCCCCCATTCGCTAGCGCCGACCGGCGCCAAAGACCCAAGAGTAGCGCGACCCACTGGGTCAGGAAAGGCGCGGTCGCTGTCACACTTCGCGGCTCGCACACGATACCCCGAGCATGTCTTCCTCTCGCAGCAGGCGACCGATGTTTAGCCAACCACCACGACGGCGCCTGGCGCCGTGGGGCCTGGCAGCATCGAGTCTGGCCGCGACGCTCTGCGCGCTCTGCGTGTCCGCCAATGCCAGCGCGGAAAAGCCTAGCAAAGTCGGCGGCCGCGGCGCCGACACCGCCGTCCGCCAGCCGCAGGCAGGCGCCTGGAGCGACGCCTATCCCGCCATCCGCAAGGACCTCGAGGCAGGCAAGCCGCTGGTCATCCACGTCACCGTGCCGCTCTGCTCCAACGCCCAGATCAACTGTGGCGCGAGCTGGGCCGGGCAGCCCGGGCGCCTCTCCACGAACTTGTACTGGGGCGCAATTTTCGGAGCACGGCGAATTTTCGATGGGAAACGCAGTGGCTGGGAGCGGGTGGAGGTGACGAACCAAGACGACGTCTACCTGGAACGCGTCGTGTACCGGCGCTTCGTTTCCGCGAAGAACTGGAACCTCGCGCGCTGCGAGCGCAAGGCCGCGCTGGCTGATTGCCGGGTGGAACAGCTCGTGGTGCTGCAAGCCGTCCACGGGTCGAAGATCGACCGCGCCGTGGACGACCTGTGGAAGAACGCGACCGAGGGCGCTCGGGTCAGCTTCGAGGATCCCAGCCTCCCCGAGGGCAAGCGCAAGCGCAGCGAAGCGGTTCACGTCGCGGGCTACGCGGGACACAACCGCTTGATGGACGGCAAGCGCCTGCCCCGCCCATCCCCCGCGGAGGTGCTGAAGCGGAAGCGGCCCGCGCGCCCCGCGTTCGTCCTGGCGTGCTACTCGGATCGATACTTCACGGACTCGCTCGAGAGCGCCGGCTCCTCCAACCTCGTGTCCACTCAGACGTTGATGGCCCCCGAGGGCTACCTGATCGACGCGGTAGCGAAGGGCCTGGGAGACAACGCAAGCGACGACGAGCTCACGGAGCGGGCCATCCGCACCTACGCCAAATGGCAGCGCATCAGCATCGGACAAGCGCGGCGCACGTTCCGCGCGGCAAAGAAATAGCGATACCCATGCGTGCGGGATCGCGCCGGGAGGATCCGGGTCAGGCCTTCGCTGCTTCGACCCGAGCGCGCACCGGGCAGCCCTCTACGTGATCGTTGACCAGACCCATCGCCTGCATGAACGCGTAGACCGTGGTGGGCCCAACGAAGCTGAAGCCGCGCTGCTTCAGCGCCTTGCTCAGCGCAGCCGACTCGGGCGTCTTGGCCAGTTCGAGCAGCGCCTGCTTCGTACAGCGCTTCGGGCGGGTTCGGGGGTGAGGCGCGTAGTTTTGCACGAACGAAAACAACGAGCCGTGTTCTTTCACTAGCTCCACGGTGCGCTTCGCGTTGTTGATCGTCGACTCGATCTTGCCCCGATGCCGAACGATGCCGGCATCAGTCAAAAGGCGAGCGACGTCCGCCTCAGTGAAGCGGGCAACCCGCTTGAAGTCGAAGCCCTTAAAAGCCTTGCGGAAATTTTCTCGCTTGTTGAGGATCGTCAGCCAGCTCAAACCCGACTGGAAGCCTTCGAGGCAGAGCTTCTCGAATAACCGAACATCGTCCGACACGGGGAAGCCCCACTCGGTGTCGTGATAGCGTTGATAGATCTCCGGCTGCGCGCCCCACCAGCAGCGCACGACTCCGTCTTCGCCTCGAACCAATCCTTCAGCAAGCCTCGGCATCGACGACGACGCTAGCACCCCCGCTCGCGGGTCGTGACCCGGGTCGAGCGCCTGGAGTCGAGTCAGCTGCCGGTACGCTGGCAGGAGCTCCATCGCCGCTCCGCGCGGTTCAGGCGTCGGGCGCGCGCTGCTGGTGCCGCACGGGGCCACGCGCGCCGACCTGCTCTGGGCAGCCGACTACCCTTTGCCTTTGGTCTTGGTCTTGTTGGGCTTCGCGTTGGCCTCGATGAACTCGATGATCTTGGTCGCCACATCGATCTCGGTGGCTTTCTCCACGCCTTCGAGGCCGGGGGAGGAGTTCACCTCCATGACCACCGGGCCGGTGTTGGAGCGCAGCATGTCCACGCCGCACACGTTGAGCCCCATCGCCTTCGCCGACGCGAGCGCCGTGGCGCGCTCCACGCTGGTCAGCTTGATGGCCGCGGCGGTGCCTCCGCGATGCAGGTTCGAGCGAAACTCACCCTCCGCGCCGTTGCGCTGCATGGCGGCCACGACCTTGTCCCCGATGACGAAGGCGCGGACATCCGACCCACCCGCCTCCTTGATGAACTGCTGAACCAGGATGTTCACCCCTGCTCCGCGAAACGCCTCCACGACGGACTTGGCGGAGCGGTGGGTGTCCGCGAGCACCACTCCGATGCCTTGCGTCCCCTCCAGCAGCTTGATCACGACGGGCGCGCCTCCGACGGTCTCGATGATCTCGCTGGAGAACCGCGACTCGTGAGCGAAGGTGGTGTTGGGCAGCCCGACGCCCTTGCGTGCCAACAGCTGCATGGATCGCAGCTTGTCCCGGGAACGGCCAATAGCCACTGACTCGTTGAGCGGGTACGTGCCCAGCATCTCGAACTGCCTCAGCACCGCGAGACCATAGAAGGTGACCGATGCACCGATGCGCGGGATCACCGCGTCATAGTGCTCGAGCTCCTTGCCCTTGTAGAACAGCGACGAACCCGACGCCTTGATGTTCAGGTAGCAACGCAGCGTATCGATGATCTCGAACTCGTGTCCGCGCGCGAGCGCGGCTTCCCGCAGGCGTTGATGTGAGTAGAGCTTGGCGTTTCGCGCCAGCATTGCGATTTTCACGAGCGGTCCCTTCCCCTGACGAGTGAGCCCAAAGGCTATCACACAGGTTCTCCCAGGCGCTACGCCGGCGTGAGCGCAGAATTGCCCCACCGCGTTATTCCCCGCGGCAATAGCCGGGCCACACGATACGCTTCGAGTGCGTGACGCGCGACCAGCTGGCTGGTGCGCGCCGCGGAGCCCCTGCTGCAGCGATCTACTTCGACTTGAGCACAGCCTTGGCCAGCTTGCGGTGCTTGGCGGCTTCTTTCGGGTTTGGCACGGCGGCGTAGGCACGCGCCAGGAGGTCGTGGACCTGCGCCTTCTCCTTGGGCCTGCCGTCGCACAGCAACGCTGACTGACCTTCGAAGATGGCGCGCGGCACCATCTTCGAGGCGAGCAGGACTTCAGCGAAGATGCGATGCGTGTTCAGGCCCTCGAGATCTGCCCAGGTCGCGGCTTCACCGGCGGCCCGGGCTTCGGGGAGCAGCTTCTTCTCGAGCAGACGCTCCATCAGGCGCCGGTAGACCCGAGGGTCGTGCTGCTCGAGCTTCGCCAGCTTGCGCAGGCCATCCAGCTCGGCCGCGTGATCCTTCTGCTTGCTGGCCATGTCTACCAGCGCTTGAAGCGGCTCCGCCATGCTCGGGTCGAGCTTGTGCGCCACCTCGAGCTCCGACTTCATGCCTGCCGCGTCCCCCGTCCCCTCCGCGATGTCCGCCAGGGCCATACGCACGCTGTAGCCATCGTGGCCGTCGGTGATCAGCTGCTTGAAGAGCCGCTTGGCTTCAGCGGCGTCCCGCTTGGCGACGGCAATGCGAGCCAGGATGTACACCGCGTCGGGGAACTTGGGATCGATCTTCAGCGCCGCGTCCAACGCCGCCTGTGCTTGCTTGGCCTTGCCTCGCCGCAGGAGCGCGAGGGCGTAAACCGTCTGGGCCTTGGCGCTCGCTGGGTCCTTCTTGGCCGCCTCCTCTGCGGCCTCGAAAGGCCCAGTGCGCGTGATGGGCATGAACTGCTTCTGATAGCGCGACAGCAGCTTGGTGGTGAACGCGGCGAACTCTCGATCGAGCTCCGCGCTGTCCTTGCCGAGGGCCAGCTTCAGCACCTCCGGGGTGCGCTTCCCTTGCCCCCAGAGCTCCAGCATCTTGTTTAGCTTTTCGCGCCCGTACTTCTCGCCCAGCATCACCAGGATCTGACTGGAGGCGTAGTACGCCGTGGCGATGTCGCTCAGCTCTTCCGCGCGGGTGAACGCCTTGTTCATGTTGCCGAGCTTCGGCAGGCGATCATCACGCAGCGCCGAGAACAGATCCTGATCTTGCTCTCGCTGCCACTCCGGCCTCGCGACGATGGTCTCGTACTCCGCCATACCCTCGGTGAACCACCTGGGCACGTGGCTCTTGCTCATTTGTATGTGGAAAACATGGGCCAGCTCGTGCCACACCGTCATCCCCAGGTTGAACGTCTCGTTCTTGGGGCTCATGCTGGCGAGGGTCTTGCCGAAGCACACGCCTTGGATCGCGGTCCCGGGCAAGCCGCTGGTACGGATGGCAAAGTCCTGGCGATCCGCGTACAGCTCCACCCCGATGGGCTGGCTTGGAGTGAAGTTGTAGTACTTGACCATCGCCTTCCATGCATCTCGCATCAGGCCCGGGACATAGCGCTCGAGGATCGCCTTCTCGTCGTTGTGGTAGCGGAAGGTGTACTGCCCCTCCTTCACCGTCGTGTACTGCTTGGGGATGGTGTCTTCGTAGAGGTTCAGCGTGTTGTAGACGCGCACGTTGAACCCGTCCTTCTCGAACGCTGACTGCAGCGACTTGACCCCGGCGGTGTCGTTTCCTGAGCGGATCAGGTTCAGCCCGAGCTGGGCCTCGGCCTTGGCGTCCTCGGGATCGATCTTCAGCGCCTCACGCATCATCGCTACGATCTCGTCGTAGCGGTGCTCCCACTCGGCGTAGTCGCCGATGATGTCGAACA
>JAUILJ010000621.1 GCA_030433055.1 Polyangia bacterium | reverse complement strand
GAACTCGTGATGCCCGAACAGCACAAGAAGATGGGACTGGTCGAGCAGGCCCGCTCGCTGAAGACGGTGCAGGAGGACTTCTCCAAGCGGCATGGGATTCGGCTCTATGGCGAAGTAGAGCGCGGTGGCCGCACGGTGGGCAGTGAAGCCATCTGCCACAACAAGGTGATCGAGGAGCTGGCGTTGCCCGGGGATTTGGTCGCGGGCACCGACTCGCACACCTGCATGGCCGGTGCGCTCGGCTGCTTCGCGTTCGGCGTCGGCAGCACGGATATGGCCAACGCCTGGTTTACCCGAGACGTTCGGGTGAAGGTGCCGGAGACCGTGCGCTTCGTGTTGCGCGGCGAGCTGCGCGCGGGGGTGTGTGCGAAGGACGTGATGCTGCACATCCTGAGCTTGGAGCACTTCAAATCTGGTCGGGGCATCGGCCAGGTCCTGGAATTTGGGGGTGAGGGGATCTCCAGCATGTCTTTGGATGAGCGCGCCACGCTCACCAACATGGCTGTCGAAGCCGGGAGCTTCACCGGCATCATCGCAGCGGACGACGTCGTGCTTGATTACCTTGTGGAAATGCGAGGGGCCAATCGAGAGGAACTCTCGAGTCGAGTCCTCACGCCTGACCCGGACGCGAGCTACGCCGCGGTGTACGATATCCAGCTGGACGACATCGGGCCCATGGTCGCCACGCCGGGAGACCCGCGTAACGGCATCCCGCTGGGGCAGCTGGAGGACAGCGTCGCGGTCAACATTGCCTACGGCGGCTCTTGCACCGGCGGCAAGAAGGCCGACATGGACATGTACGCCAGCGTGCTCGGTCGGGCACTAGAGCGCGGACAGCGCGTCGCTGAAGGTGTGCAGCTCTACATTCAGTTCGGCTCTCAGCACATCCGGCAGTACGCCGAGGATCGCGGCTACATCGACATCTTCGAGCGGGCGGGAGCGACCCTGGTCGATCCGTCCTGTGGGGCGTGCATTCGCGCGGGCCCTGGAGTGTCGACGGATCCGAGCCAGGTCACGGTCTCAGCCATCAACCGCAACTTTCCCGGTCGCAGTGGTCCGGGTAAGGTCTACTTGGCGAGCCCGCTGGTCGTAGCTGCCAGCGCCGTCGCCGGGCGGATCGTGGCGCCCGAGGTCTGAGCTTCCCCATGAGACGTGATCCCAGCGAGGAAGGGAACGCCACGGTGTACCCCGTGGGCCCGGAGATGCGCGTCGCCCTCGGCTATCGCTTGTACGATGCCGAGGGCGAGCTGGTGGAGGCCAGCCGCGAAGAGGACAGCTTCGAAGTGCTATTCGGTTATGGGCAGCTGAGCCCTGAGCTAGAGCAGCTGCTCGAGGGCGCGCGCGCGGGCCAGGTGCGCAGCATCCAGCTCGCAGCCGATCAGGCCTTCGGGCGGCGTGACCCCGAGCGGGTGATCGAGGTCGACCGCGACGAGCTGCCAAAAGACGTCGCGGTGGGCGACGAGCTGTGTGCAGAGACCGAGGCTGGCGAGCCCGTGGTGCTCCGGGTGCTGGAGCTGGAGCCGGAATTCGCCGTGCTGGACGCCAACCACCCGCTGGCGGACCAAGAAGTGCGTTTGGAGCTGGTGATCGAGGACGTTTGGCCTGCTGCCAGCGACGAAGTGCGGGAGGCCGAGGCCCTGCTGGCCGAGGCCGAAAGCCCGCTCATCGACCCCGCCAGCTTGCTCCGGCGGTGAGGTCGTGCGCCGCCGGGAGCTCCGGGGGCGCTGGACGCATCATTCGCGTCCGCTAAGCTCCGCGCCGCGGCGCTTGGCGTTCCCTTGCAAGTCTTGAGGGAATCGATAATTGTTCGCGCCCCGGCGCGCCCCTTCAGGGGATCACGCCGCTCACTGGCTCGCTCCACCGCAGCGTGTGCGGTCAGTGAGTTCTCAGTTCTGTGTTGTCGCGTCCGCCGAGGCGCGCTGTAGGAGTCGCCAAATGACCGATATCGACATACTCAAGCTCGACGTCCGCGTGCGTGAACGCCTCTTTCGCAAAGGGCAGCTCGCGAGCTCCGTGGTGGATGCCCACCTGGCGACCTTGCAGGACGTCGAAGCCCAGTGTGAAGCGGTGAGCATCGCGCAGCCCGCGCTGGCCCCGCGCGATGAAGAGGAACGCGCGCAGGAGCGCGAGGCCGCGCAAGCTGCACGCGCGGCAGCGGCCGCTCAGACGGCCCCCGCGCCGACGCCAACGTTCGTTCGACCCGCGGCCCCGCCATTTGGCGCACCGGTCATGGATGATGCCTTCGGTCCCTCAGATCCGGTCCCGGCCGTGGCAGCGCCGCCCGCTCCGGCGCCCACGTTTGCTGCGCCCGCGGTCGCGACTCCCGCTCCCACGCCGGCGGCTCCCGCTCCCACGCCCGCGGTTGCGGCTCCGCCCCCGGCTCCGACGCCCGCGGTTGCTCCGGCGCCCGCAGCTGCCCCGACGCCCGCAGCTGCCCCGACGCCCGCAGTTGCCCCGACGCCCGCAGTTGCCCCGACGCCCGCAGTTGCCCCGACGCCGGCAGCTGCCCCGACGCCGGCAGTTGCCCCGACGCCGGCAATGGCGGCTCCGCCCCCAGCTCCCGAGCCCGCGGTTGCGCCGACTCCGGCTGCAGCTCCGGCCGCGGCCGTACCCGCAGCGGTACCAGCGCCTGCGCCTGATGCCGCTCCCGTACCTGCGGAGGCCGCGCCTGCCCCGGCGGAGGCCGCTCCCGCGCCTGAGGAAGAGGCTGCTCAGCCGCCAGCGGCTGAGCCAGCCAGCTCGGGCGATCCGGAAGTCGACGGAGACTGGGAGTGAGTGCGGAGGACGACGCGGGCCCCAAGGAGGGGCGAGAAGATCTGCCGGCGATCGATTTTTCGACGTTCGTGCTGTCGTTGAGCCACTCGGCACTCGTGCATCTAGGGGATGCTGAAGATCCTTCGACGGGGCGACGCGAGCGCAACCTACCCATGGCGAGGCAGACGATCGATTTGCTCGGGTTGCTTCAAGACAAGACGCGCGGCAACCTGGATGGCGGTGAAGAACGTGTTTTGGAGCAAGTGCTCATCGACCTCCGTCTGCGCTTCGTTGAGGTTTCGAAGCAGAGCTGATGGCTGGGCGCGCCGCGGGCCACTCGCTGGGCCGAGGCGCGCCGCCTCCTGGACGCACGGGCGCTGCGGTCCCATCCCTACTCTGGTGTCCCCGTGAACGGGCGATGAGGAATTCGATGAGCCGTAAGATCTCTCGGGGGGCAATCAGAGCAGTCGCCGTCGCCGGCCTTGGAGTTGGCGCCCTGGCCTGCGGACACAAGGGAGGCGCTACCGGCGCCCCCAGCGCGAGCGCGGTAGCGAGTTCCGGGCCCCTCCCGGCCGCGCTCCCTGCGACCAGCGTCGTGTTACCGTCCGGAATCGCCGCCCCCGCAAGCTTCGCTGATATCGCAGCGAAAGCCGACCCCGCGGTGGTCTTCGTGAAGACCCTACAGGAATCTCGGGGATCGCGTCGAATGGTGGGGCAGGGGCTCGGTTCAGGCTTCGTCTACGACCCTGCCGGATTGATCCTCACCAACAACCACGTGGTCGCGAACGCTGCGGATATCCAGGTGACCTTTGCGCAAGACGGACGCGAGATGAAGGCGCGCGTCGTCGGGCGAGATCCGCCAACGGACATCGCCGTGCTGCGGGTGGATGCCAAGGGCCTGTCCGCTTTGCCGTTGGGTGACTCGGATCGGACTCGCGTCGGTGATTGGGTGCTTGCGATTGGCAACCCGTTTGGTTTGTCCCACACCGTTTCCGCCGGGATCGTTTCGGCCAAAGGGCGAACTAGGGACGACGTGAAGGGCCTCGATTCGTCGGGCTACTACAACTTCCTGCAGACCGACGCCTCGATCAATCCAGGTAACTCCGGCGGGCCGTTGCTCGACTCTGCGGGGCAGGTAGTGGGGATCAACACTGCGATCCGCGCACGCGCGAACAACATCGGATTTGCCATCCCGATCAACATGGTGCGGGAGTTGGTGCCCCGGCTGCTCAAGGACGGGCGGGTGAACCGCTCGGCGATTGGCATCATCGTGGCGTCGGTGACCGTGGAAGATGTCTCTCGCCTGGGTCTCGCCGGGCGCACGGGCGCCCTGGTGCGTGACGTGAAGGCCGGGAGCGCGGGCGACCGAGCCGGGCTAGCGGACGACGATGTGATCCTGGAGTTCGACGGTAAGCCGATCGCTGGGCCTGAGCGCCTGCGCTGGCTGGCCAGCGTCGCCGGTGTTGGGTCGGTGGTTTCGGTGAAAGTCGCCCGCGGAAAGCGTCAGTTCGACCTCAAGCTCACGCTGGGCGAACTCCCGAATCAGGCCGAGCCGGAACCAGAGCCAGATTTCTTCGATATGCCGTAGACTTAACGGTATTGCGCGCGGCGACATCAGGGGAGTGAAAGGGGAGGCTGGCTGAGCAGTTTCGTATCTGTATGAGTGATGCCTCCCCCCAGCCCTCCCACGCTCGCGCCACCCTCCAGTGGCGCGGCACCGCAAGCTCGTGGTCGTCCTCAAACGCCTCATCCTCAGCCTGGCCCCGCCCGCTCAGCGCCGAAGGCTGGTCCCTGTGATCGGAGTGTCATGGGGGTGAATAGGGGTGCGCGCAAGGCGTCAAACCGTGAGGCTCGCCAAGCCGAAGCGGAATACGATCGTGGCCTCATCGAACGGCATTTCGGGAGCTGGTCAAGCGCCACGAACGCCGGGCATTCGCCATCGCCCTGGGGCTGGTGCGCGACGAAAACGACGCGCGGGAGGTCGTGCAGGAGGCGTTCCTGCGGGTCCACCGCGGCCTCGCCAAGTTTCACGGGGGCTCGAGCTTCTTCACATGGCTCTATCGAATCGTCACAAACCTCTCCATCGACCTCATGCGCAAGCCCGCTCGACGCGAGCTGGAGCTTACGGATCGCCACGAGCTGGCCGATGATTTCGACTCACCGTTCATGTCTCGCATCGATGGGGCGGATCCCCTCGATGTGGTGCGCCGCAAGGAAATCGCCCAACGTATCCAGACCGCGTTGGACGCGCTGCCGCCCTACCACCGTCATGTCATCGTCATGCGTGAGGTTGAGGGCATGAGTTACGAGGAAATGGCAGAAGCCATGCAAGTCTCAAAGGGCACCATCATGAGCCGCCTGTTTCACGCCCGCCAAAAGCTCCAGCGAGCGCTGGGTGACTGCTACGCGGAGCAGCTCGGGCGGCCTCCCGAGGCGCAACCGCGGCGCGGTCGCAAGGAGAGTGCGTCGTGAGCCTGTCATCTCGCGAGCTGATGCTGCTCCATGATGGCGAGCTGGATGCGGACGCTGAGGCGGAGCTCTGGCGCAAGCTGGAGCAAGACGAAGTCGCTCAGGCGCAGCTCAGCGGGCTGGAGCAGCTCGGGGACTTCCTGCGTGAGG
>JAUILJ010000620.1 GCA_030433055.1 Polyangia bacterium | reverse complement strand
CTTCCATTCGTGGCGCCGGGCGTTCAACCAGGCACTCGCTGAAGCCGGGGTCAACGCCCAGCAAGCCCAAGCACTCGCCGGACACGCCGACCTCGAGGCTCATGCGCGTTACCTGCACAACACCACAAAGATGCGGGCACTTCCCGAGGCCGCCCTACCCCGCATCACCGTAAAGGCATTTGCCGCGCCTATTGATCCCAACCCGCATGCCGAAACCAGCCATATTGATGCGGATTCTGCGTTAGATCATCAGGGCCATGTCGGATCCCCACACCGCCGTTCAGACCCTGCTCCAGCGTCTCGATCTCGAGGAGCTCGACACCAACCTCTACCGAGGCTTCAGTCCCATCGACGGGCGGCCACGGGTGTTCGGGGGGCAGGTCGCTGGCCAGGCGCTGGTCGCGGCGTGCCGCACGGTGGAGGGGCGCACCGCGCACTCCCTGCACGCCTACTTCCTGCGCCCGGGCGATCCGGCGCTGCCGATCATCTACGACGTGGATCGCATTCGCGACGGGCGCTCGTTCACGACCCGTCGCGTGGTGGCTCGGCAACGTGGGGAAGCGATCTTCAGCATGGGCGTGTCCTTTCACATCGAGGAGCCCGGCCTGGAGCACCAGGCCCCGATGCCCCCCGCCGCGCCCCCCGAGAGCGTACCGTCGAACAGCGAACGCCTGGAGGAAGGCTACAAGCGCACCCAGAGCCCGCTGCTGGAGTTCCTGATGAAGCTCGAGCGCCCCATCGAGCAGCACGATCTCGACCCGGTGAACATCCTGGAGCCCAAGCCCCAGCAGGGTCTGCATCGTATTTGGTTCCGCAGCCGCGCGAAGCTGCCTGACGACCCGCTGCTGCATCAATGCGTGCTCACCTACGCCTCGGACATGTCGCTGCTCGACAACTGCATCAACTACCACGGCATCACCTGGTTCAACCCCGATCTGATCGCCGCCAGCCTGGACCACGCGATCTGGTTCCATCGCCCTTTCCGCGCGGATGAATGGCTGCTGTACGCCATGGACAGCCCGAGCGCAGCGGGCAGCCGCGGTCTGAACCTGGCCCACGTCTATGCTCAGGACGGCACGCTGGTCGCGTCGGTGGCTCAGGAGAGCCTGATGCGCATGGTCGAGCGCAAGCGCTGACCGTCCCTGCGCGGGTGCGCCACGGAGTCGTGCACGGCGCGGCTCACCCCCCGATCTTCGATCGAGGTGGGCGGCAGCACGTGTACAAGCTGTGTACAGCCCGCGGACGGCCTGTGGGTGGCCTGGGTAGAAGACTCAAAAACGCCTCGAGCGGTGGGCTGCCCCTTCCATCCCCGGCAACTCGGTCTAGCCTGCGCCTCGCAATGGCGAAGCTCTACTTCCGCTATGGGACGATGGACAGCGCAAAGACGCTGAACCTGCTTGCGGTCGCGCACAACTACCGCAAGCAGGGCAAGCAGGTGTTGCTCCTGAAGCCGAGGCTCGACGTCCGCTTCGGCGCAGACACCATCCGCTCCCGCTCGGGCCTCGAGGCGCCTGCGGACATGCTGGTCGAGCCGGATCAGCCCCTCGATGTGGAGCGCTTGCGTGGGCTCAACTGCATCCTGGTCGATGAAGCCCAGTTCCTGAGTGAACCCGTGATCGAGCAGCTGCGAGAGCTGACCACGGACCTCGGTGTGCCAGTGATTTGCTACGGCCTGCGTACTGATTTTCAGACTCGGCTGTTTCCGGGCAGCAAGCGCCTCCTCGAGCTCGCAGACAGCATCGAGGAGGTGAAGGTGACGTGTCAGTTTTGCAATGCCAAGGCGGTTTTCAACCTGCGCATGGCCGATGGCCTAGCGGTGATCGACGGCCCACAGATCCAGCTCGGCGCTGACGAGCGCTACGTGCCCGCGTGCTGGCGCCACTACCGCGGTGAGCTGGAGAAGGCTCGCCGCGCCGCGCAAGAATCCGCCTCCCGTGACGAGGCTGGCGAATCTCAAGCGGCGTCCCTATAACTCCGGCTCTGCCCGTCTCGCCTGCGCCCACGATCGACGCAGCGAGCGGACGAACCAGGAACATAGCGGCCGCTTTCGTACGCGCCGCGAGGAGGGACCATGGAACTACGCAGGCTCGGTAACTCGGGACTGAAGGTCAGCGTGCTCAGCCTGGGCGCGATGACCTTCGGCGAATCCCAGACGTTCATGAAGGGGGTAACCTCCGCGGACGACGAAGCGCGGCGCATCTTCGATGCGGCGATCGACGCGGGCGTCAACCTCGTGGATACCGCGAACGTCTACAGCGAAGGGCGCTCCGAGGAACTCACGGGAAAGTGGATCGAGGGCAAGCGAGATCGAGTCTTGCTCGCCACGAAATGTCGCTTCCCCATCGGGTTCGGCACGCGCCCGGTCGGCCCCTATGACATGGGGCTCTCCCGCAAGGCGATCCTGGACGCTTGCGATGCGTCGCTCAAGCGGCTCAACACCGACGTGATCGATCTCTACCAGGTCCACATGCAAGACGGCTCAGTGCCCATCGAGGAGACACTGCGCGCCCTCGATGATTTGGTTACCGCGGGGAAAGTCCGGTACATCGGCTGCTCCAACTACGCGGCGTATCGCTTGGTGGAGTCCCTGTGGGCGGCGGACAAGCTGCGCACCCACCGCTACACCTCGGTGCAGCTGCAGTGGTCCTTGGCGGTGCGCGACGCCGAGCGCGAGGTGCTCCCCGCCTGCCGCCGGTTCGAGATCGGCACGCTGATCTGGTCGCCGCTCGCCCGCGGCTTCTTGAGCGGCAAGTACAAGCGGGGCCAGAAGGCACCACAAGGTTCGCGCCTCGAGTCATGGCAGGACAGCTACGCCCAGTTCGACAACGATCGCATGTGGAAGCTGATTGACGTGCTGGGAGAGGTGGCACAGCGCCATGAGACGAACCACGCCGCGATCGCCCTGGCTTGGCTGCTGAACCGCTCCGAGACCACCAGCGTGATCATGGGAGCACGCACCATGGACCAGCTGAAGGCCAACCTGAAGGCGGCCAGCATCAAGCTGACCCAGAAAGACGTGCAGGCGCTGGACGATGCGTCGAAGCCGGAGTGGGGCTACCCCTACGACTTCATCGCGCGCCTGGAACAGTGGTGAACAGCGCAGCTGCATCGCACGCCTGGCGCTGAACGGCGCAGCGCCGCGCAGGTGCCGCTGCGAACACGACAGAGCCGCGCGTCGCTTCCGTGGGGTACGCGGCTCTGGCTCGGCTCGCCTGGACCACAGAGCGAACGGGCGCTACACGGCGCGCGCTGTGCGCGCGTCGAGGATCTTCGCGAATGAGCGTAGGAGCATTTCCTCCTCGGTCAGCCCCGTGACCTTGAGCTCAGGCAGGCTAACGGCGCCGCAAGCCAGCCCACGAAGGAAGTAGTTCAACAGCCCCTGCCCCGTGGCCGCGTCGTCGAACACATTGCCCACCAGGGTTGCCTGAGCGGCCTTGTCGATGAAGTTTCCGAGGCGCTCGGCAGCCGCCGAGAAGCCGCTCAGGAAGAATGCGTAGAGCGCCGCGTAGCGCACGGGCAGCTGTGCGGGATGCAGATCCCAGCCCTGGTACACGCCGAGCCGCAGTGAGCGCTGGATGTGACCGTAGGCCACGCGCCAGGCGTGATGCACCGCGTCCACGTTCTCCCGGCTCTGCTGCGCCGTCAGCGCCTCCCCAGCCGCAGCGCGGTGGGGCCCGACGGGCATCAGGTTCGTGGCGCCATCGGACAGGAACACGCCAGTGTTGGCGAAGCAGTTCTTCATCAGCAGCACGGCGAAGTCACACGCCGGATGATCCATCGTCTGGTACGCGGCGGTGATGTTGCAGGAAGCGGTGTAGTCGTACGTTCCGAAGTGAGCGCCGGTGCAACGCCCCTCGGCGGCTTGCAGCAGCAGCGGGAGGTTGTTGTTGCCGAAGCGGTCGAAGAACGTCGCCGTCAGCTCCACCATCAGCTCGAGCTTGAGGCTCTTCGGTGCCAGGCCGAGGCGCGCCTCCAGGCGCTCGAACAGCTTCACCAGCGCGGTGACTTGCTCAGGCACCGGGACCTTGGGCAGCGTCACCACGAAGCCCTCAGGCAGCTTCCCAGCGCTCTGCACCAGGGTCGTGATGAACAGATCCAAGGTGCGCACGGCGCGCAGCTTCAGCTCCTCGTTCAGCGGCTTGATGCGAATGCCGACGAACGGAGGCGCGACGCCATCCGCCATCGCCTTCGCCAGCTCCTGGGCAGAGCGCACAGCGACCTCGTCTTCTTCCGCGTCGGGCCGATTGCCGAAGCCGTCTTCGAAGTCGATGCGCAAGTCTTCCACCGCCTCGCGCTCGAGCTTGGCGCGCACGCGCTCGTAGACGGTCAGCGCCAACCAGGCCGAGCGATGCTCGAACTCGAACGCCTTCGGATCCGCCTTGAAGCGCGCCAGAAGCGGCGCCTGAGCCTCCAGGGTGGTCGGCAGATCTTCCGAGCCTTCCATACCCACCGCACGGGCAAAGCTGAAGGCGTCGGGGCCGTAGTCGTCCAGGGAACGCAGCGCCAGCTGGCCCAGCCGCCGCGCCGTCTCCGCCTTGAACAGCTGCGCGCCGCCGTACACCGTATGCACTGGCTGCCGCGTGGGCAGATCCCCGGGGAAAGCTCCGGCGTACGCCAGGTTGGCCTCGGAGAGGCTCTTCAGATCGCTGGCGGCTTCCTCCGCCAAGCTGCTTTGATAGGTCGTCATCTCGATATCACAGTCTACTCTGGACCCGAGGGGCACAGCGTGCGCCTGCGGGTTTGGGGGTGAGACGCGGCGTTCGGTCGCCTGCGTCAGGTTGAAATCAGCGCTCAGCTTCCGCGATACGTGCTGAAGCCAAACGGCGCGAGCAGCAGCGGCACGTGGTAGTGCTCGTCCGTCGCCGAGACGCGAAACACGATGCTGGCCTCCGGGTAGAAGCTCTGCCGCCCGCTCGCCTCGAAGTACGCATCGAGAGCGAAGCTGATGCGATACACGCCCGCTTGCAGGCTGCCAGGCTCGAGCAGCGTGGAGCAGCGGCCATCGCTGTCGGTCTCCCCGCTGGCGAGCGACTCCCACGCCCCGTGGCGCTGGGCTTCAAGCTTCAAGGCCACCCCGCGGGCGGGGCGCCCCAGGGCAGTGTCCAGAACGTGGGTGGTGATGGGCGAACGGCTCATGCAAGTTTCTCCAAACGGATCCGGGTGATCTTGGCCTGTTCCCCCGCGGCAATATCGAGCTCCGTGTGCCGATCGTGGGGAAGCCTCGCTTCGAGCAGCGCGAGCATTTCCTCAGCGCTCTTGCCCGTCGCGCAGACAATGAACAAGTAGCCGAACCGCTGGGCGTAGGCCTCGTTGCCGTCGGCGAGGCGCCGCAGCGTGTCGTCGTCGGCCGTGTTGACGCCCGCCTGCTCGCCGCCCGA
>JAUILJ010000619.1 GCA_030433055.1 Polyangia bacterium | reverse complement strand
CCACGACCCCCGTGAAGATGTTGGCGAGGGTGCCGACGATCAGGGTGATGGCAAAGCCCTTGATCGGGCCGGTGCCGTACTGCGCGAGGATGACACCACCGATCAGGGTCGTGATGTGACCGTCGATGATGGCGCTGAGCGCCTTGCCGAAACCGAGCTCGACGGCGGCTCTCGGGCTCTTTCCGTCTCTCAGTTCCTCACGGATACGTTCGTTGATGAGGACGTTCGAGTCGACGCTCATACCGATGGTCAGCGCGAGACCTGCGATACCTGGCAACGTCATCGACGCACCGAAGGTCGCGAGGATCGCCAGCTGCAACATCAGGTTCAGACCGACCGCTGTGTTCGCGACCACCCCGGCGCGCCGGTAGTAGATCAGCATGAACACGATGACCAAGGCAGCGCCGCCAAGGGCCCCCTGAAGGGCCAAGCGAATCGAGTCGTGACCCAGCGACGGACCAATGCGCTGCTCGTTGGACAGCGAAATCGGAGCGGGCAGCGCGCCTGAGCGCAGCACCAACTCCAAGTTACGCGAACGCTCGAGCTGCACCTGGGGGTCCCCGGAGCCCA
Source organism: Polyangia bacterium (assembly GCA_030433055.1). GTDB lineage: Bacteria > Myxococcota_A > Polyangia > Polyangiales > Polyangiaceae > JAHBVY01. Next base: position 4,811 of record JAUILJ010000619.1, on the reverse strand, counting down.
TCGTGATGGTGGCGTGGCCACCGGGGATGCGCGTCTGAATCACCGGCGCGCTCTCCACCTTTCCATCCAGGATGATGGCAAAGCGGCGCTTGATGTTCTCGCCCGTGATCTTCTCGAAGATGCTGCCGCCGCGATCGGTGAACGTGATGGCGACGTGCCAGCCTCCGAGAGAGCTGCTGCTCTGATCCGGCTGTGCGGAGGCATCACGAATCAGATCGCCTGTGATGTCAGCGCGGGCGCGCAGGACGTAAGTCCTCCAGCCGATGTCCGTCTCCTTGAGCGTGTCACGGTCGCTCTTGGTCAACTTCTCGAAGCCGATCTCACGACCTGGAGGCACGTTCAGCGTGTCGACCCAAGCGCGGAAGCGAGCCAGCGACTGCTCCGAGGTCTCCCCCTTCTCGTTCTCGATGACCGCGAAGCGGAAGACCTTCTGGATCGACTCACCCTCCTCGTCCTGACCCACGCTCACGGGCTCCGACTGGAACGCGACGCCCTTTGGCAAGTTACCGGTGGCGCCCTTGGCCAGGTCCTTCTCCAGATCGGCAAAGAACGTGCTCTCGTCGTCGTTCAGCTTGAACTCGAGGCGCGCGGTCTGGCTGATGATGTCGCGGATCTGCTGGAAGCTCTTCTCGTCCTCGCCGGGCACCTCGACGATTACGTCCTCATCCCGGGTCGATACGGCTGCCTCGCGCAGACCCAACTCGTCGACTCGGCGCAGGATGATCTCCTTGGCCTGAGCTACGGCACGCTCCCGGATCTCGCTCTCCGCCGACTCGCGGATGAAATAGTGGACCTTCCCGCTGCCTTGCTCGTGGGAGAAATCCAGTTCCCCGCGGAACTTATCCTGAAAGCGCTTGTCGAACTTCGACTCGTCCTTCGGATCCTTGAACTCGATGTCAATGCTGTTACTCGAGCCCTTCGGCGAGCTCAGCGTGACCTTCTCCCGAAGCTTCTTGTAGGCTTCCTCGTTGGGGCGGTCGTCACCGCTGTGAAGCTCGAACGCGCGGGCCAGCTCTGCCTGCATGTCCTCGAAGTAGGCGTCGCGTTTGTCCTTGATCGCCTCACCCACGTCCACCGTGTAGACGAGGCGCAAACCGCCGCGCAGATCCAGCCCCGCGACCAGCTTGAAGTCGATGTTGTCCTTCAGGTACTGGGGGCAATGCACCTTGCCCTCGCTCATGCTCTCAACGCTGGGAAGCAGGGTGAGGACCGCCAGGACAGCGACGCCTGAGACCAGCCCAAAGCGGGCCCGCCAGCTGAAGGTGACGAACTCCAGGCCCACGAAGAAGCACCAGATCGCCACCGAGGCGAGGAGCACCATGGCCCAGAACGAATTGTAGTGCGCCGCGATCGCCGCGCCGCCCGCAGCGAGCGCGCCGGCCCACTGGGAGACGCGGTGCGCACGACGCACGTAGCCCAGAGCTATGAGCACCGCGGCGAACCCGCCGAACACATATTGCAACACCATGTTGACCACTAGGGCACCTTCATCACCTTCGTTGGCGAACGCACGCTTGGCGTTGCCATAACTCGCGCCAAACAGCGCCTTCAGAAACCTTCAATCTTCTAGCCCTCAGGCGCTTCCGCAGTGAAATGCCCTGAGAAGCTCTGCGGAGCTACTTGGCGTCCGCTGCCTTAGCCTCGCCCGTGTCCTTACCCAGGACGGAAGAACTCAAGACTTTCACCTTCACCCCCGACGCAATTTCGATCGTGGTGATGCGGTCTGTCTTCTCCACCAGCTTGCCGAGCAGGCCGCTCTGAGTGATCACGCGATCGCCCTTCTTCAGTTCCTCGATGATCTTGGCTTGCTTCTTCTGCTGGCTCCGATTGGTCCACCACATGAACCCGAAGAGGCCAACCATGAGCAGCAACATCGGCGCCATGGAGAACAATCCCGGGGGCTCTGGAGGTGGGCCCTGAGGCGCGCCTTCTTGTTGCGTGGCTGCCTTGCCCTCCGCCGCGGGGGGCGATGGTGCAGCGGGCGCCGCAGGACTGCCCTCACCGGGCGCCGGCGGGCGCGGTGGAGGTGTCGGTTGACCTTGATATGCAAACGCCGCGAAATCCAAAGGGTCCTCCCAGGAAGGGGTCGGGCCTATACCGAGGAATCGGGGGGTGCGCAAGGAAGGCTAGGATCGCGCGTTGGGCAGGCGCGAACGGAGAATCGGCGGCGGTGAACTCCCGTTCCAGGGTCGAACCAACCCCAGCTCGTCAGGCCGTCAGACCCGCTCGCAAGGGGTGTGCCGTCTGCATCAATCTGCCTTGACACCCCATCGGGCGGGTGACATTTATCGCGCCCGGTCCGAACCCGAGACGAGATGAATGAATCAGGTCCCCTTGCGGGCGATCCTCAGGCGCGTAGCTCAGTGGTAGAGCACTACATTGACACTGTAGGGGTCGGCAGTTCAATCCTGCCCGCGCCTACTGCCCTCGGGTTTTGGGCCGGCAAGCAAGCGTTCTCCTCCCACCGTTCACGCCTTGTCGTGGCGCCGGGAGCGCCCCTTTCGCTAGCGCTGCCAGGATCGTCGAACTCATGACCGCCGGCGCGCGAGCCACAGCGCGCGAGCTGCTGGAGGCATCGGGCAAGCTCGACGCCGATGTGCTCGCTGTTGAGCTGGACGGCAAGCTGGTCGACCTGCACACACCGATCACAGCGACCGTGGAGCAGCTGGTTCCCGTGCGACGGGGCACCAAGCGGGCGCTCGAGCTGATTCGCCACTCGACGGCCCATGTGATGGCAGACGCCGTTCAGCGGCTCTTCCCCGGCACTCAGGTGACGATTGGGCCCGCTATCGACTCGGGTTTCTACTACGACTTCGATCGCCCAGACGGCCCATTTACGGACAAGGATCTCCAGCGCATCGAAAAGGAGATGCGCAAGATCATGAAGTCCAAGCGGCCGTTCACCCGAGAAGTGGTGGGCCGCGCGGAAGCGCTCGAGCTGTTCGACGGCATGGGGGAGAAGTACAAGCGCGAGTTGATCGAGGGCCTCCCTGCCGACGCGGAGCTCTCTCTCTATCGCCACGGCAGCCCAGGGCGACCAGAAGGTACCTGGGTGGATCTGTGTGCTGGCCCCCACGTACCGTCGACCGGCGACCTCGGGGTCGTCAAGCTGACCAGCGTGGCCGGTGCGTACTGGCGAGGCGATGAGAAGCGCCCGATGCTCCAGCGCATCTACGGCACCGCGTTTCCCTCCCAGGAAGAGCTGGACGCGTACATCGCTCAGCAGGAAGAGGCGAAGAAGCGCGATCATCGCAAGCTCGGCAAGGAGCTCGAGCTGTTCTGGTTCCACGAGTATGCGCCGGCGATGCCCTTCTTCTTGCCGCGCGGAGCCGCCGTGTACCGCCGGCTCGTGGACTACATTCGCACCCTCTACGTCGACTACGGCTATGAGGAAGTGATCACGCCGCAAATCTTCGACAAGCGGCTGTTCGAGACTAGCGGTCACCTCCAGAACTATCGGGAGAACATGTATCTCCCAGTCACCGCCGAAGTGATCGATTCAATCGCTCACGACCACGAGCACGATCACGAGGTGCACCCGGCCCTGGAAAACCTGGCCCAGAAGCCGATGAACTGCCCGAGCCACTGCCTGATCTTCGGCCAGCGCAAGCGGAGCTACCGGGAGTTGCCCTGGAGGATCGCAGACTTCGGTCGGCTCCATCGCTATGAGCGGGGCGGTTCGCTCCACGGGCTGGCTCGCGTGCGCACCTTCTGCCAGGACGATGCTCACATCTTCTGTACGCCCGAGCAGATGCGCGGCGAGCTCGAGAGCTTCAATAAGCTGCTGTTCGAGGTGTACCGAGCGTTCCGTTTCGAAAACGTCCAGGTGAAGCTCGCGCTGCGCCCAGAGAAGCGCGTCGGAAGCGACGCCATGTGGGACGCCGCCGAGCAGGTGCTGGAAGACGTCCTGAAGGAAACCGGCGTTCCCTATGAGGTGCTCCCGGGCGAAGGGGCGTTCTATGGGCCCAAGCTGGAGTTCCACATCACCGACGCGCTGGGCCGTGACTGGCAACTGGGCACGATGCAGGTCGACTACGCGCTCCCTGAGCGCTTCGACTTGGAGTACGTTGACAGCGATGGTCAAACGAAGCGCCCAGTGATGTTGCACCGAGCCATCTTGGGTTCCGTGGAGCGCTTCTTCGGCGTCTACATCGAGCACTGCGCTGGGAAGTTCCCGATGTGGCTCGCTCCCGAGCAGGTCAGTCTGCTCACGGTGAGCGAGAAGCAGGCGGACTTCGCCAACCAGACGGCGGACCGCTTGCGTAGTCATGGACTACGAGTGCTGGTGGACGCTGGTTCTGACAAACTGGGGGCGAAGATTCGCAACGCTCGCAACCAGCGCATCCCTTATTTCGCAGTGATCGGCGAACAGGAAGTCGAGCATGGCAGCCTCTCCGTCCGCTCCCGCGACGAAGGTGAGCTTGGCTCACTACCCATCGACAGTTTCATCGAGCGCGCGGTGTCCGAGGCCGCATGGCCTCGCGCCTAGCGCGACGACCCACACCCCAGGAACCTATGAACCGAGAGAGTAGAACTGACCTATGGCAATGAGACGACGCTTTCAGAGGGGAGAGCCCCGAGGACCACAGATCCGCATCAACCACCGGATCCGGGTGCCCGAAGTGCGCGTCGTTGCAGCCGATGGGTCCATGCTCGGCGTGATGAGCACGCAGGACGCGCTTCGTCGTGCGCGCGAAGAAGGCCTGGACCTGGTTGAGGTCAACCCGAAGAGCCAACCGCCGGTCTGCAAGATCCTCGACTTTGGCAAGTACAAGTACGAGGAGAAGAAGAAGGCCAGCGAAGCCAAGCGG
>JAUILJ010000618.1 GCA_030433055.1 Polyangia bacterium | reverse complement strand
CGTCCTGGGCCGTCTTGATGCCGAAACCCACCAGGAGGGGGTTGTCGTGGATGAGCGCGCGCGCGCGCTGGAGGTAGGCATCCGTCGCGTCGGCCTCCCCGAGACCGGTCCCGGTGAGTCCGGTGATCGAGACTGCGTACACGAAACCCGTCGCCTCATTCACCGCCGGTGGGGGGCTGCCCCGAGGGGTGTCGCCCACGTCGGTGACGTCAAGACCTGGCACGAGAGCCGGAGGTACGAGGCTCGCTGGCCAGTCGCCTTCCTTGAGCACCCGCAGCGCTTCACCTCGCGCGACGATTTCCTCGGGGAATAACCTGGCCAGGACCTCCGCCCAGCGCGCGGCGTATTGCTCCGGGTCAGCGGGCAAGAGCTCGCGGAGCGCCTTGGACAATTCGTGACCCGACTGATAGCGGGTCCCGACGTCTCGAGACAGCACCTTGCCGAACACCTCCCTAGCGTTCTCCGGTAGCTCGGGAAACACCGAAGCGAGATCGGGGGCGTCTCCGAAGATCAGCTGGTTCAGGATCTCGACCTCGTCGTCCCCCCGTAGCATCGCCTCGCCAGCCAGGCTCTCGTAGAGGCTCGCGCCCAGGGCGAACAAGTCGACGCGATGATCGAAGTCGCGCGACGTGACCTGCTCCGGCGCCATGTATCGGAACTTGCCCTTGAGGCGCCCATGGCCTGTTTCCGCGAGGCGACCCATCGCCCGCGCTACGCCGAAATCGATCAGCTTGATGTGGCCGTCGTAGGTGACGAAGATGTTGTGAGGACTGACATCTCGATGAACGATGGAGAGCGGGTTCCCGTCGTCGTCCTTCACCTCGTGCGCATACCCGAGGGCATCGGCGACCTGCGCTCCCACCCAGGCAACCAGCTCCCAGTCGAGGGGCTGACCGCGCTGGCTCGCGCGCAGCAACACCTCGGACAGCGGCTGCCCGTGGAGGTACTCCATGGCGATCAGCAGCTGAGCGTCCACGCGCTCGAGCTCGTAAACGTGGACGATGTTCGGGTGGTTCAAGCGCACCGCGAGGTTCGCCTCATCCACGAACATGTCGACGAACCGTGGATCGCCCATCAGGTGGGGATGGACCACCTTGAGCGCGAGCATGCGCTGCCACTGCAGCGGCCCTTGCAGCCGGGCCAGATAAACGGTCGCAGCTCCGCCGATACCCAGGCGCTCCCCAAGCAGGTAGCGACCGAGGCGGGAACCAGGCGAGAGGCCATCCAAGGCTGAAGTCTTGCGCGGCAGTGCGCTCACAGGCCTAGTCTACAGCGGCTGGGGCAGCGCCAACACCTGGTGGCACAGCTCCCGATCCGCTGGAGTCATTTGGTGCATGTGAGCGGCCAGAAATTCCTGGTATCGCACCATCAGCTGCCGATCGATGTTCGGGACACGGCGCAACAACGCGCCGAGCTCCCCCGAAATATCCGTTGGCATGGGACGACGGGCGAGGGCGTAGAGCCGGATGGTGTAGTTCGCCCACTCGGGCGCACACGCGGCGCCGGCCAGGCGCAGCGCGTATTTCGCGGCCAGCAGGAGATCCGTATGCACGACCGGCGCACCGCTGCGAGCCAGGCTCTCGATCTCGCGCAGGTGAGCGCCAAGCACTCGCTCCGCGGCCTCGATGCGGCCGAGGGCCAGCATCTTGTCCGCCAAGCGGCCGAGGTAGTCGAGCGGATCACCGTCGACCGTGGACGACATGACGGGTGCGTCGGGCGGCGTCACGACTCCGCTGATTTCCTCCACGGAAATCGAGGCAGAGTCGGGCGAGGTGTCCTCGACCGCGAAGATGAACTCCTGGGTGCCGATCACGATGCGATCGCCGTGGCGCAACTTCTCCGGGCGCTCGACGCGCTCTTCGTTCAAGTAGACGCCGTTGGCACTGTCGAGGTCCTGCAAAACCACAGCGCGCTCAGTAATTCGCAGCACCGCGTGATTACGAGACGCACGTGGGTCCACCAACACGATCTGACAGGCTGGGTTGCGCCCAATAAAGCACTCCCCGAGCTGCAGTCGGAATTCCTGGTTCTTGGACCTCAAGTAGTACGCGTAACGCGAGCTACCCTCCGCCCGTTCCATCTCGATGCGCGCCAGCTTGTGGGACACCTAGTCATAGCCTACGCGACACCCCCGTCAGCGTCGATGAAACTAGTCTGGCGGGATGTCGATTATCTTGCTAGCGGCGAGACTGGCCACCTCGAACCGAACTGGCGTTTGGTTATCCACATGGCGTTGTCGCCGCCGGATCGTGGATCCAAAGCAGGTTCAGATACGTCCGGCTCTGCATCCAGCCACCACCTCGCGCCTCCGAACTTTGCTTGAAGCCTCAAGCATCTACGCGCGCCCCGATGAACAAAACACTGAGTTCCTTGGGCGAAATTTGCTCCGCCTGGAGCTCGACACGATGCGCACCCGTGAAGCGTTCAATTCCTTACGGAATGATGTTCATGTACGCATGCCACATACACATCGGCGACCAGCCCAGCACTACGCGTGACGGAAGCCCCGCACCAGGCTCCGCCTCCTGGCTCACGGGCCGACCCAGGGACCCGGTCCGCGAGACTACAAAGTCACCGGGTGCGGCGGCTCGAGAAGCCATCCGAGGCCCGTAACGAGATCGACGCTTGCTCAGGCCTGGACCGAGTCCAGGCTTCGGCGATGCCACTCCTGAAGGCTTCGTACCTGCACCGTTTGCCCACGGTTCAGCTCGTGCGCCTCCAGCGCAGCCGTCGCACCCAGAGCCGCGGCCATCGTAGTGAAGTACGGGATGTTGGAGAGCAGTGCGTTGCGTCGGATGGCGTAGGAGTCGCGGATCGATTTGGCACCTTGAGTCGTGTTCACCACGAGCTGGATGGTGCCGTCTCTCATCGCATCCACCACGTGGGGTGAGCCCTCTTGCACCTTGTTCACGGTCTCGCAGGGAATGTGAGCTGCGAACAGCGCGTCGGCCGTGCCTCGAGTGGCGACCAGCCGGAACCCCAGGTTCCGCAAACGACGGGCGACCCGCACGGCGTGGCCCTTGTCTTCGTCCTGGACACTGATGAAAGCGCGACCGCTGCTGGGCATCTTGAACCCCGACGCGACGAGGGACTTACCGAAAGCCAGCGCGGTGTTGGTCGCGATGCCCATGACCTCACCGGTGGATCGCATCTCCGGCCCCAGGACCGTATCGACGCCAGGGAACTTGTGGAACGGGAAGACGGACTCCTTCACGGACATGTGCGTGGGGAGGTAGGCGTCGTGAATCCCGAGATCGTCCAGCGACCGCCCGACCATGACCTTGGCGGCGACCTTCGCCAATGGCCGCCCCGTTGCCTTGGACACGAACGGGATCGTGCGTGATGCGCGAGGGTTCACCTCGATCACGTAGATCTCTCCGTCCTTGACCGCGAACTGCGTGTTCATCAGTCCGACCACGCCGAGCTCGAGCGCGAGTGCCTTGGCCTGAGCCTCGATTCGCTCGACGATCTTCGGCGGCAGCGTATGAGGAGGCAGCACGCATGAAGAGTCGCCGCTGTGCACACCGGCTTCTTCGATGTGCTCCATCACGCCGCCGATCACCGCTCGTTTCCCGTCGGCAACGCAGTCGACGTCGACTTCGATGGCGTTCTTTAGGAACTGGTCGATGAGCAAGATCTGGGTCCCAGCCTCTCGAGCCGCCTCCATGGCCAGCTCGGCGTAGGGCAGTAGATCTTCTTCCGCCCAGCAGATCATCATGGCACGGCCGCCGAGCACGTAGCTCGGACGGACCAGCACCGGGAAACCGATGCGCTTCGCGACATCCAGGGCTTCCTCCACGCTCCGGGCGATACCCGCCTCGGGACGCTTCAAGCCAAGCTTGGCGAGCAACTCATCGAAGCGCTCCCGGTCCTCGGCACGGTCGATCGCATCCGCGGTCGTTCCCAGCAGCTTGATCCCGTTCTTCTCCAGCGGGACCGAGAGCTTGAGCGGCGTCTGTCCGCCGAACTGCACGATCACACCGAGCAATTCGCCCGAAGACGCTTCCTCGCGGCAAATCGCTAGCACGTCTTCCAGCGTGAGGGGCTCGAAATACAAGCGGTCAGAGGTGTCGTAGTCGGTGCTGACGGTCTCGGGGTTGCAGTTGACCATCACCGTCTCGTAGCCGAGCTCGCGCAAAGCGAAGACCGCGTGACAGCAGCAGTAGTCGAACTCGATCCCTTGACCAATGCGGTTCGGCCCACCACCGAGGATGATCACCTTCTGGCGCGTCGTGACCTCGGCCTCGGACTCCGTCTCGTACGTGGAATACAGATACGGGGTGCGCGCCACGAACTCTGCCGCGCACGTGTCCACCCGACCATAGACCGCGAACAGGTCGAGCCGCTCACGCTGGGCTCGCACCTCGTCCTCGGTTTGACCACGCTGCTCCGCAATCTGCGCATCGCTGAAGCCAAGGCGCTTGCTCTCGAAGAGCAGCTCGCGGGTCAACTCCGGAGCCTCCGCGATGCGCTTCTCTTGCTCCACGATGCGTTCGAACTGGCGTAGGAACCAAGGGTCGATTGCGCACGCCTGATTGACCTCTTCCGCGGTCATTCCGAGGCGCATCGCATCCACCACGTGAAAGAGGCGATCCGCGGTGGGCACACGAATCAGCTCGCTGACGGAGCGGCGCAGCTCATCCTGCGACGGTGGCGGCAGCGTGGGGCGCGGCTTGACCTCTGGAGGCGCATCGTGCTTGAGGTCCCGCCCCTTGGGCGGAACCGGCTTTTCCAAACGGTAATCCACTGCGTCGGTCAAGCTCACCAAGCCAGCGCGCCCCGTCTCCAATGAGCGCGCAGCCTTCTGCACGGCCTCCGCGAAGGTGCGGCCGATGCTCATTGCCTCGCCCACGCTCTTCATTTGTGTGCCGAGGCGAGTGTCGGTTCCGGGGAACTTCTTGAAGTCGAAGCGCGGCCACTTCACCACCACGTAGTCGATGGTCGGTTCGAACGCAGCGCTGGTTCCGGTGATGTCGTTCACCAGCTCGTCGAGGGTGAAGCCCACCGCAAGCTTCGCGGCGATCTTGGCGATGGGATATCCGGTAGCCTTCGACGCCAGGGCGCTCGAGCGAGAAACCCGCGGGTTCATCTCGATCACGATCACTCGACCATCGGCGGGATTGATCGCGAACTGCACGTTGGACCCACCGGTCTCCACCCCGATCTCGTGCATCACCGCGCGAGCCTGATCTCGCAGGCGTTGGTACTCGCGGTCGGTGAGGGTCATGGCGGGGGCCACCGTGACCGAGTCACCGGTGTGCACGCCCATCGGGTCGATGTTCTCGATCGAGCAGACCACGATGAAGTTGTCGGCCCGGTCACGAATGACCTCGAGCTCGTACTCCTTCCAACCGAGGATGCTCTCTTCCACCAACACCTCGTGTGTGGG
>JAUILJ010000617.1 GCA_030433055.1 Polyangia bacterium | reverse complement strand
GAGAGCGGAGGTAACCCCTTGTCAGCCTTGAAGCGAGTCAGTCCGCCCCCCGAACCTGCCAGCGACCCCACGATGGAGTCGGGAGAGCACGCTCGAGCGGCGCGCCAGTCCGAACACTCCGGGTCCATTCGCAGCGGGGGGCAAGCTGGCGCGTCCCGGAGTGTGATCCAGGGGAAGTTTGCGCTGCTGCGGCGCCTGGGCAGCGGAGCCGCCGCGGAGGTGTTCGAGGCGGAGAACCTGCTGGTTGGCAAGCGGGTCGCGCTCAAGCTGCTGCACCCGGAGCTCGCCCAGCGGGCAGACGTGCGGACCCACTTCGTGTCCGAGGCGCGCGCCGCCGCGCGCATCGCCCATCCCAATGTCGTCGACATCCACGACCTGGGAGTCACTGAGGACGGCAGCGCGTTCATGGTGATGGAGCTGCTCGAAGGAGAGAGCCTGCTCGACATCTTGACCAGCCGGGGCGCCCTGAGCCCCGCCTATGCGTGCGAGCTGATGATCCAGGCGCTCGGCGGGATCGGCGCCGCGCATCGTCAGGGCATCGTGCATCGGGACCTGAAGCCAGCGAACATCCTCGTCACGCATCCAGCGCCCGATCGCCCGCTGGTCAAGGTGCTGGACTTCGGAATCGCTCAGGGCGTGAACCCACTCACCAACGTGAACAGCGACGGCGGCCTGGTCTTTGGTACCCCCCTGTACATGGCGCCCGAGCAAGCGATGGGGCGGCCGGTGGACAACCGCGCCGACATCTATGCCGCAGCGGTGGTGCTCTACGAGATGCTCTGCGGCGAGCCTCCGTACTCGGCACCCGACGTTCGGGGGCTGATGCTACGCGTGGCACAAGCGGACTGGGTGCCGCTGTCGCTGCGGGCACCGGAGCTGCACTCCGGGTTGGTGGGGTGCATCGAACGCGCGCTCAGTCGCGACCCGGACGATCGCCCCGCCACGGCAGAGCAATTTGCGCGGCAACTCGAGCCCTTCGCGCGGCTGGGCCTCGCGCTGTCGGTCGACGCCCAGGGTCGCAGCGCCAATCCGATCCCACTGGTGCGGGGCCGCCGGATTGACCAGCGAGACAGCGGAGTTCAACGCTCGGCGCCGAGTTCTCGCGGTGAAGACCTCAGCCCCCACGAGCTGCTCAACCCCAGCATCCCCAAGGCGCCAGCGCCGCCACAGCTGATCGAAGACGCACTGCCGCTCGAGCGGGAAGAGTGGCAGCGCGATGTGGCGGTGCGCCAAGCCTCGACGTGGGTCCCAGCGCAGGCACCAAAGAAGCCGTCTCCCGTCGCCTGGATCGTGGCCACGGGTGTCACCCTCGGCGCTGTGTTCGGTTGGCTACTGACGCAGCTGTAGTGTGTCCGCGGCGCGCCTCACCCCCAAAACAGACGACGCGCAGAAAGCGCTGTCCTGCGTTCTCCAATCCGCGGGCGCGAATTGCTGCTTCTCGGGTTGCTTCCCAGCGTGCCGGCACTACGGTCCACCGCGATGCCGAGTCTGGACGAACAAGCCCTTCAAGTGCTCTCCACGATCAAGGAGCCCGAACTAGACCGAAGCCTAGCCGACCTCGGAATGCTGGGGCGTGTGCGCAGCGACGGCGGCCGACTGGTGGTACCGCTGAAGCTCTCGAACCCTGCTTACGCTGGCAAAGAGCGGCTCACGGAGACGATTCGCCGAGCGCTGGAAGATCTCCCCGGTGTTACCCACGTGGAAATTGACTGGCAGGTCGAGGCGAAGGGTCGCGAGATCGGCGCCGATGATCCCGTGCCAGGCGTGAGGAACGTGATCCTGGTGATGAGCGGGAAAGGCGGCGTGGGCAAGAGCACGGTGGCAGCAAACCTCGCCCTCTCGCTCAAACGGATGGGCGCTCGCGTCGGCCTGCTCGACGCGGACATCTACGGTCCAAGCGTCCCCACGATGTTCGGCATCAACGGCCGCCCCCAGAGCGACGGGCAGCGCATCGAGCCTCTGCAGCGCTTCGGCGTGAAGCTGATGAGCATCGGCTTCCTGCTCGACGACCCCAAGAGCGCAGTGGTGTGGCGTGGACCAATGCTCCACGGCGCGCTGCTCCAATTCTTGAAAGACGTCGCCTGGGGCGAACTGGACTACTTGCTCCTCGACTTGCCTCCGGGCACTGGTGACGTCGCGCTGACGTTGGCTCAGCGAGTCTCCACCACCGGCGCCGTGATCGTCACCACACCCCAAGAAGTGGCGCTGATGGATGTCTACAAGAGCGTCTCGATGGCCCAGAAGGTCGGCATCAAGGTGCTGGGCGTAGTGGAAAACGAGAGCTATTTCATCTGCGACGGCTGCGAGAAGCGCCACGAGATCTTCGGCTCAGGCGGAGGACAGAAAGTCGCAGAGCACGCCGAGGCGCCACTGCTCGGCCAGATCCCGATGGAGCCCAGTGTGCGTGAATGGGGCGACGCGGGCACACCGGTCGTTCAGGCGTCACCGGGCTCTTCGATCGCGAAGGCTTTTCAGGATGTTGCGGAGCAGCTCGTGACGGCGGTCGACGCGACTCACGAGGGCCGCGCGGGAGCCGGCTTCACGATTGATCGCTCTGGTGGTCAAAATCGTCGCCTTCCCGTCGCACGCTGAGCTACTTAGGGACAGCAAGCGTTCCGAGCCGCTAGAACCATCTAGTGCGCGGCGCGTTTCGCTACTAAACGCGTCTACCACTACCGCGAAGCGCGCCGGCTGATTGGCAGCTGCCATGAGGCGCGATATAGGCGGCATCTACCTCTGGGTTCGCCATGGCGTCCGACGAAACAAATCAAGAGCAGGAGCAGCAGCCGAGCGCTGGCGCTCCCGACGCGTCCAGCGAGGCTTCGAGCAGCGCTGGGCAAACAGAAGTCACTTCGGCCAGCGAGTCCGCTGCGTCGACCGACGGAGCTGCGAGCGCTGAAGCGAGCGCGGCCACGGAAACGGTCGCCGCGGAAACCGCGGCAGGCGTGCAAGGTTCCGCCACGGAAACGACCGCCGCTCCGCCGGGCACGGCCGCTGAAGGCTCGGCTACTGAAGCGCCAGCAGGCGAAGCGCCAGCTGCTGAAGCGACGCCGCATGAAGCCGCAGGCGAGTCGAGCGAAGCTGAAGCTCGGCAGGGCGACGCCACGGCGGGCGCTGCATCGTCCGCGGAAGCGGCGAGCTCACCCACCGCCGCAGAAGGCGGCGAGGGCGACAAGAAAAAGCGCCGCCGCCGACGCAAGAAGAAGAAGAAGCCAGAGGGCGGTGACGCCACCCAGCGTCCCGCGACGGACCGCGCCCCGTTCCACATGGGCGAGGAAGTCTTCGGCAAGGTGACCGCGGTGCTCGAGACCGCGATCATGATCGATCTCTCCGGCAAGGCGCTCGCCATCTTCGATCGCTCGGAGATGGAGCCCGACGACCTGGTGCCCGAGGTGGGCGATCGCTTCGTCGCGCGCGTGCACAACGACGGCTCCCGCGGCGGCCTGGTGGTCCTCACCCGCAAGCCGTTGCGTGAGGAAGAGGCCAAGCCTGCACTCGAGGCCGCGGCCAAGGACGGCACCCTGGTCAAGGGGCTGATCACTGGTGTGATCAAGGGCGGCGTCGAGGTCAGCCTCGGCGGCTTGCGCGCGTTCGCCCCCGCCAGCGGAATGGATCTGCATCCAACTCGCGCCAACTTCGTGGGCCTGGTCGGTCAGGTCTTGGAGTTCAAGATCGTCCAGTTCGAGAAGGGTGGCCGCGACGTGGTCGTGACCCGCCGCCCGATGCTCGAGCAGGAGGCCCATGAGCGCCGCAAGAAGGCCCTCGAGACACTGACCGAAGGTCAGGTCATGAAGGGCGTCGTGCGGACGGTCGTGGAGTGGGGCGCGTTCGTGGCCCTGCCCGAGGCCGAGAACCTCGAAGGCCTCGTGCACATCTCCGAGGCGAGCCACGATCCGCGCGCCCGCATGGAAGAGCTGCTGAAGGCGGGCGAAGAGGTCGAAGTCCAGATCACCAAGATCGACGAGAAGGGCAAGATCTGGCTCTCTCGCAAGGCGCTGATCAGCGATCCGTGGGCCGAAGCCAAGGAAAAGTTTCCTCCCGGAAGCAAGCACACGGGCAAGGTCACCAAGCTCACCGACTTTGGCGCCTTCATCGAGCTCGGCGACGGAGTCGAGGGTCTGATGCACGTCGCCGATCTCTCCCTCACCCGCGTCTCCCATCCGAAGGAGCTGCTCACCGAGGGTCAGGAGGTCGAGGTGGTGATCCACAACTTCGATCGCCGCCACAAAAAGCTCGGCCTGCACCCGGCGCCGTCGGCGGACCAAGCCGACGAAGCACCTCAGAAGATCGCGAAGGGCGCCAAGCTCGACGTCGAGGTGGTGAAGGCGGAGTCGGCTGGCCTCGTCGTGCGCGTGATGGGTGTCACGGGTCGGGCAGCGCGCGGGTTCATCCCCGCGGGCCACACCGGGACCGAGCGCGGGACGGATCTGCGCAAGGCGTTCCCCGCGAAAACCAAGATCCGCACCAAGGTGATCGATCTCGACCCGCGGCGCGGTGAGCCAAAGCTCAGCATCCGCGCTGTCAGTGAGGACGAAGAGCGCCAGGCCCATCGCGACTACCGCAAGAAGGTGGCCGCCGAGAGCAAGTTCGGCACCCTGGGCGACCTCTTGCAGAAGGCGCTGGGCAACCAGAAGTAGCGGCGGCGTCGCCACCTTGAAAGGAGCCATCTCGCTGGGCGGGATGGCTCTTTTCGCGTTTGTGCTGTGCCTGGGCGCCGACTCGGGCTGCACCGGGCGCTTCCTCGGGGTTTGGGGGTGAGACGCGCCGCACGGGTTCCCGGGCTGCTTGGTTCAGGCGCAGTTCAGACTTTGCTCAAGCGCCCTTCAAGCGACCCGCCACGCCGCCCTGCATGCTTCGGCTAGCGATGTCGCCGCGCCCCAGCGGTGCGCGCGCAACGAGGAACAAGGCCACATGTCTCGCACCAGGTACCGACGCAGTATCCCCCAAGCCCTCGCAGCCCTGAGTTTGCTCGCAGTCGGAGTACTGCAACCTCCGGACGCAAACGCCTTGGCGACTCACTTCAGCATCGGCTCCGCCGCGCGGGGCTCGCAGTCCATCTACACCAAGGACCTGAAGCAAGCCGCGGCTCTCCAGGGCTTCAGCTTCAAGTTCCAGAACCTGGACGATCACGAAATCAAGAGCGTCGGGATGCTCCAGGCGCCGAGCAAGGCGACATTCACCTTCGCGGACCAAGCAGGCGACGATGCCTTCCGCTTCGACGCCAGCTTCACCCGGCTCAGCACCAGTGAGCTGCACCAGGCTGCGCGCAACGACTGCCGCGGGCACTTTACCGATGTCACCGAAGAGGCGGGGCTGGCGCTTCCAGTGACCGCGTCCCAGACGGCGGTCTGGGCCGACATCGACAACGACGGGCGCCTCGATCTGTTCGTCGGCAACGAGA
>JAUILJ010000616.1 GCA_030433055.1 Polyangia bacterium | reverse complement strand
GTTCACGCTGAGGATCCTGTGGATCTTCCCAAAGCATTCGTGAATGGAGAGGGTCCCGGATGGCGCGCGCTCGGAGAAGATGATTTCACGCAGGTGAACTGCGAGCCAGAGACATGGACATTCAAGGACGGGAAGATTTTTTGTACCGGTCGACCGATCGGAGTTTTACGTACCAAGCAGAAATTCACAAATTTCGAATACGTCCTTGAGTGGTGTCATCGAGAATCGGGTGGCAACTCGGGGACATTTGTCTGGGTCCCGGAAGAGGCTGTCACCGATCTTCCCCCGAATGATCTTCCCCCAGGAGGAATCGAGGTTCAAATTCTCGATCACGGTTATAAAGAGAAATACGAAGCTCGCACCGGCAAAACTGGCGATTGGTTTTCGACGAACGGAGATATCTTCGCCGTCGGAAAGTCGACCATGAATCCGTTTCCTCCGCTCAGCCCGAACGGGAAACGCAGCTTTCCCACCAAGAAGTTGAGCAAAGGGATCAATCAGTGGAACCACTATTATGTGCGGGCTGTCAACGGTGAAGTGCGCTTGTGGGTGAATGGAGAAGAAGTTTCCGGCGGCAGTGGTTGCGAACCCGCCACCGGTTACTTAGCTCTTGAATCGGAAGGCTCACCTGTGGAGTTCAAAGGTATCCGCTTGAGAAAACTGCCTTAACGAACAACTTCTTTGATTTCCCATAGCCTTTGGAATACCGCATGGCAACCGAACAAGAACAAGGCAGTAATAAAAAGCTCTGGGGTTGCCTGCTGGGCTGCTTGGGTGTGCTACTGGTTTCCGCGGTTATTGCGGTAGGCATTATTTATTACGTTTCCATGAATGCCAAACGCTGGTTGGTGCAGGGGGCGCGTTCGGTTGTCGTGAAAACGATTGAAGATTCCAAGTTACCCCCCGAGGATAAAAAGGCGGTCATCGCTCAGATCGATCGCATTGCCGAGGAAGTGAATTCCGGTCGCCTGGCCGCAGAGGATATTCCCAGGGTGCTCCAGTCACTTTCGAAATCACCGGCGATGTCGAAGCGCACTTCCAGCGACGCCTCCCACAGCGTGAGGCCGCCGAGTGGACGCTTGCGCGTGCAGCGGGTGGGAAGTGGGTCCGACATGCAGTCTGTTTCGTTCGGAATCAGGAAGCCCAGGACTCCGTGGGGCCCGACCCCTCGATAAGGGTAGCCGCGATTGGAACTCGGGCCACCGGAGAAGAAGCCGCGAAACAGCAGGATCTGCTGGTCACGGATCGCTGCGGGATCATTGACGTCTGTCTGAAGGCGAGCCGCGTAGTTCGACGGAAACAGGAAGCCCAGCGTGGTGCGTGTGGCGAGAGTGACACGGCGTGAGAGGGCCTTGTACAGCCCGAGTTCGGGCCGCACGCGAACGTCGGAGGCATCGCCGCCGAAGATGTGCCCGGCCACCTGCAGCGTGGTGCGAAACATTGCGCCGTCGCGAGGGGACAGCGCGTTGTCGCGGAAATCCAACAAGAACAGCAGCTCGGGGAAGGAGACGATGACCGAGTCGACGCCGTCGCGCAGCTGCTTGTCGTTGTAGGAGAACGGAAAGCTCGTCTGGATGTTGTAGGACGGCTTGACCAGGAAGTGCTGACGCCAGAACGTGCGCTCGAGCGCCGCGCTGGCGCGCACCTCGTTGAAGCCCACGATGTTGGACTGCTCGTCATCGGTCTCGCCTTCGTACAAAAGCGGGTAGCGCAGGAACTCGGTGCTCAGGATGCCGCGGGTTCGGCCCTCGATAAACGATGGCTGACTGAGCTCCGCGCGCACGCTCGTCTCGAACAGCAGTCGCGTCGGGCCCTGGATGGGCGATTCGCTGCTGGGTACTCGAGTCGGGAAGAACACGACGCCCGGTTGAGCGTCGATGGAGAAGCGCCGCAGACCACCCAGAAAATTGCGGTGTTCCCAGCCCGTGCGCAGGTGAGAAGAGAGGCGCAGCGAGTCGAAGATCAAGCCCCCGCCGAGGCGCAGCGTGCGCAGCTGAGTCGGCTTCACCACGATGGTGATGGGCACCCGGCGCGTGTCTGGACGTGTCGTGTCCTGGCGCACGTTCACCGTGGCGAAGACGCCGAGCGCGATCAGCGCATCCTGGGCCGCTTCCAGATCTGCGTGGGAATAGCGCTCCCCCTGGCGAATGTAGATGGTGTTGCGGAGCTTGTCTTCTGGCAGGTCTCCGTTGCCTTGAATGCTGATCGGGCCGTAGATGGCCAGCGGACCTGGCTTGACGACGAAGGTCGCGTACGCCTCGTGCTTGGCGATGTCCACCTGAGCCTTGCCGTCGACTTCCACGAACGCGTACCCGCGGTCAGCCAGGGCTTTGCCTAGGCCCTTCTTCGTGGCCTCGAAGTCCGCTTCGTCGAAGCGCTCGTCCTTCTTGAGCTGGATCGCCTTGATGGCCTCGACGCTGATATCCACGGGGATCAGCTCCAGGCCTTTGATCTGTATCGTCTTGAAGATGACCGGATCACCCTCTTCCACGCGGATTTCCACTCGAACGTGGCGGTCATCGGTGGGGATGACGCGGGCGGCGCTCACCTTGGCTTCGTAGTAGCCGCGGGCGCGGTAGTAGCGCTCGACACGCTTGAGGTCGCGGGCGAGGACATCCTTGTCGTAGACCTCGTAGTCGAAGACCACGCCCTCCCAGATCCCGAGGAAGCGGGAACTCTCGGCCGTTGCGAGGCCTGATTCCACCTCGTCAGCGTCAACGGCTTGGGTGTTCTGGATCTCGACGGAGTCCACCACGCTGCGCCCCGCGGGGTAGGACTTTGCGCAACCCAGCGCCAGCCACGCCACGGCCAGTATCAGCGCTCCCCGCATGTGACCCCACCGGCGCCAGGCGTCGCGGCAGCGGGGGGTGCCTGGAGCGGCACCTGGCCGTTGCCAGGCTGGGTGGTGGGGGCGGTTCATGGGCGCCGACAGCCTAGTACGGGGTCGCTGTTCGGCGACGCGAAAGGCTGCGCTACGCGGCGTGATCGGAGGCAAAAATGCGAGCGGGAGCCCGTTTGGGCTCCCGCGCGATGTCTCCAACCGAGGCGAA
The DNA here is from genome assembly GCA_030433055.1 of Polyangia bacterium. GTDB lineage: Bacteria > Myxococcota_A > Polyangia > Polyangiales > Polyangiaceae > JAHBVY01. The sequence goes on along the minus strand of JAUILJ010000616.1, from coordinate 2,356 downwards.
CACGTCGCCTGCCGAATCGGCTTGAACAGGGGAAACGCTGCGTCTCACCCCCACAAGCCGGGGCAGGGGAGGCCGCGACTTCTCCTGCCAGACCGAGCTACTTCTTCATGCCTGGGAGCGTGCCGGGCTCAGCGGGCTTCTCCACGTACTCGAATTTGTCCATGGTCAGCACGCCCATGATGGGATCGGCTTCGGTGCCCGTGGTGTGGCGCGTGTACGTCGTACCGTAGCCGCCCGTGACCTTCACCTTGGCGCCCACGTTGGGGATGGGGTTCGGGATGGTCACCTGGAAGCGCACGTCCTTGAACTCTTCCGCGTCGTCCTTCTTGTACTGCTCGATCGCGTCGTAGATGTTGGCGTAGTTGGACGCCCAGCCCATCACCTTGATCGAGTCCTTGATGCCTGCGTCCTTGGTGTCGCCGATCCAGAAGGCGGGCACCGGCGGCTTGCAGTCGTCGGGATCGCCCTTGCCGGTCTTGTGCACGGCACACTCGGGGGCTTCTCCCAGGTTGGTCTTGGTGATGTAGCCCTCGACCGTGATCGGCTTGTCCATCACGTCCTTGTTGTGGACGCGGCTGCGCAGCGAGTAGCTGGCGCCCCAGATCGTGTATGCATCGCCGTTCTTCACGGGCTTCTGCGGCACGTTGGGCACTGCCGGGAGTGAGGCCGTGATGCCACTTGGGGCACCGCGAGGCTCGTACTTGGCGTCATCCCCGCCACAGCCGGCGAGCGTCGAGGCCGCAAGCAGGGCGGCGAGAGTGACTACCCACGATGCCCCACGCGGGGTGAGCGAAAGTCGGGGAGCGATGAGTGAAGCGGCGCTACTACGCATCTTGGTTCGGTACCTTCCTGTCTTTCCCTGAGCTCTCTTACTGGGAGCTGGCACGGCTATCATGCTGTCCCCTTCCGCTGCAAGAACGCGCTCTTGCGTGAGTCTCCGCCCCGGAGGGTGTACGACATGGAAAGCCGACACGCCGAGAGCGGTGGTACCGCGGAACCCTCCCGGAATCACTGGGGATTGAATCAAAGTTTCAGTGGATTTCAGCACACATGGAAGCTCGCACCGTCATCGTAGGTGACATCCACGGTTGCGCCGCAGAACTCGCGGCGCTGCGCAGCGCGGTCGGCCCAGCGCCCGCTCGCTGGATATTCGTGGGAGATCTCGTCGCTCGGGGGCCAGACACCCTTGGCGTGCTCAGTCAAGTCCGTGAACTCCGGGCGGAGGTTGTGCTGGGCAATCACGAGGACCGCCTGCTGCGGGTGCGCGCTGCCCGCGAGCGCGGGACCAAGCCACCCCACCTCGGACCGAGCCACGCTCAGGTGTACCAGCAGCTGTCAAAGGTCGACTGGGCGGTGCTGGACGCCATGCAGGCGTACATCGAGTTGCCCGAGCACGGCTTGGTGGTGGTGCACGCCGGGATCGATCCGCGCACGACCCTCGAGGACCAGACGCTCGATGTCCTGACGCGCATGCGTAGCTGGGATGAAGGGGAGCCCTCGGACCGCTTCCGCGAGGAGTCATGGGCGGCGAGCTACCGCGGCGAGCCTCACGTGGTGTTCGGGCACAACGCGCGGCTTGGTCTCCAGCTGCATCCTTGCGCCACCGGTCTCGACTCCGCGTGTGTGTACGGAGGGCGGCTCAGCGCCCTGGTGCTCGAGGCGGGGGAGCGACCCCGGCCCGTTTCGGAGCGCAGCTCGCAGATCGTCTCGGTGCCTGCCGCGGCGCGCTACTTCTCCATCTGAGGAAACGCGCCGATGGCGCGCTCGAGGCCGCGCATGGCGTGACACCCATCGCCGATCAGGTCCAGATACGTCTGGGGCCGCTGTTCCTTGATCGCCTCGAGCTGGGAGTAAGCGCCGTCAGCCTTCAGCGCCTCGAACACCCGGTTCAGGTCCCAGGCCAGCGCGCGCAGCGCTGCGTCCAGGCGTTGCCCTTCGGAAGTGCTCGGAGCGTAGAGGCCGAGCTGACGGGCGAGGCCCAGGGTCTCTGCGCTGTGCCCGAAGAACTTGAGCTCTTGCACCAGCAACAGGCGTGCTTCGGGGGTGCCGCGGGTCGCGCTGTCCAGCGCGTTGTAGGTCGCGCGCTCGAGCGCGATGCGCTTGAGCAGCCGATCCAGCTCCGGTGCGACCGCACCGGGAGCCGCGCCGGCAGCAGCCTCCAAGGCGAGCGCGGCCTGCATGAAGTGCAGGCCGCCGCAGTGGTGCCCATAGATCTGCGTCTTCTCCCGCTTGGCGGCGAACAGGGGCGAGCTCTTGGCGAACGCTTGGTCCGGCGCGCCCCGGTAGTCTGCGATGAGCTGGGTCTCTTTCGCGAGCTGCTGCCAGGCGCTGGGCGCGAGGCGCTTGGCCCGCTCTC
>JAUILJ010000615.1 GCA_030433055.1 Polyangia bacterium | reverse complement strand
GACGAGGCGCTGTACGTGCTCAAGGTCGTCAACGGGCGGGCCTTCGCGTTCGGTGGCGTCCTCCCAACGCCAGGTAGCCTCGCGCTCGGCGGCACACAGTGGACGCGCCGCGTGATCGCGCCCGCCGGCGGCTCCTACGAAGAGGTGCTTCAGAACGCCCTCACCCCCAACACAGACGACTGCTCTCAGCTCCGAGACACCTGCGCCGGTCTCCCCGCGGATCTGTGGCCCCCACTCGAATCAGAGGTCAACGGGGACCCGTCGAATGCGGTTTCGTATGAGCGCGCGTATACAAAATACCTCGAAAAAGCCAAAGCGGCATCGATCGAAGCCGATCGCCTGGGCGAGGAGATGCTGCTCTTCGGTCTGGGCATGGACGAGAAGGCCGAGCTTGCCCAGAAGGAACTGGACGAGGAGTGTGGGGCCGACTCGCACCTCGGAGGCGAGTGCGTCGAATCGGCGACGGGTGCTGGTGGAAACGTGCCCGGCGCGGCGCTCGGCGACCAGCAGCTATGCATGTGGACGTACAAGGGCGCGCAGTGCGCGTGTCCGCCAGCAAGCGAGGGCGGATGCCCAGGAGGCCTGACTCAGTGCCCGTTCCCGGTGACCGGGCAGCTAGAGCCCACTGAGGCAGCGCGCGCGGAGAACACCCAGATCTGCCGGAACGAGATGCTCGCCTTAGCGGGCGGAACGCTCCCGTCGGGCCTCGAGCCCTTGGCCATTCCCTACACTCTGAAGATCTCTGCCGCCGAACCTGAGCGAGTGGAGTTCTGCGGGCACTTCACGGCGTTGAGATACCGCGAGGATCCGTTTCTCCCTGAGGATTCAGCCGACGTTGCGGATCTCAAGACGGTTGAAGCGCGGCGCGAGTACTACATCCGCAAGTACCTGATGCCCAGCTTCGGGCAGGGCACGGTGCAAGCCATCGCCGAGCGGCTCATCTACAGGGAGGACTTCGCCGACAACTTCGCGTTGACCTACGACGGCCAGGAGATCTTCCGAACGAAGCGCGACAGCCCCCTGAACTCAGCCAACGCCGCGCCGTGCACCCAGTCTGACGAGAGCGTGGGGACGGGCTCGCGCTTCTGGTCCAACCGAATCAACTGCTTCAAGTCGGGAACGCCGCAGGCGAATGAGCCGACATATCAGTCTGGCTACGTCGATACGGCCGTGGGCTGCAGCGACCCGACCGCGGGTAACGATGGATGCCCAGGGGCCACAGCTCGAGCCGCGGTGACTTGGGACACCGAACCCGAAGCGCTCGAGGAACGCTGGGCGTGGGGCTTCGGGCACCTGCGGCGCTCTGCGGCGACGCTGTTTGTGCTTACCGAGCGTCTCGACAAACGGATGGTCGTGATGCGCCCGACGTGGACGCACATGACCACTGGCTCCGTGATCGTCAACACCGACGACCGGGGGAGTTGCAGCATCGACGGCCCCGCTACGGACCCACTCTGGCTCCAACACTGCTCTCAGGCCGGAAAGAAGGACCGTCGCACGAACAGTGTCTGTGTGCAGCTCTATGACCGCTACGACTCACCGCTGGCTCAGGTTCATTCAGGCCGACCGGTGAACTTCAACGCGTTCCTCCCCGATGACCTGCCTTACAGCAGGCGCTTCCAGCTCAAAGGCGGCTGGGGAGAGGGCCCATTCGGCTGGGCGCCGTCCGCGACTCGCGCTTGGGGCGGCGGCGTCGACCCGCAAATGATCTACTGCGCGCCTCCTCCTGAATCCCAGCGGAACCTCCCAGACGAGCAGGTGACCACCTTTGGTGGCTACAGCGGCTGGGCTGGGGGAAGCTCGGCCAACGCTGCGCCGTTCCACACACCCACAGCTGCCTATCAGAGCGCAATGGCGGAGGCGTGGGCGGAACCACCGGACGACGAACCCTTCTGCACCAAACTGTACGTTGGCGCAGACCAGTACAAGTACCTCGTTTGGAGGTCCTTCTGCAACGTTGCTAGCTCGACTGACTTCGTTGGCGAATGGTCGGGCCTGAAGGGCAACAAGGAATTCATGACGATGGGCCGTCTGCCAAACGACCGCATCTTGGTCGGTGGGGCTCAAGTCGCCCAGTGGGTTCGCGGCGCCAACGGAACCGCCGCGGAGCAGACCCAGATGCTGTTCGACCTCAGGAACGGCAGCTCGTTCGAGAACGAGAACAGCCCCTCCACACCGTTCCAGTATCCACTTACCGCACGGAACATTGCGGACGCTGTAGAGCTCGCTTGCTACGCAAGCTCGGTACAGGCCGACGCCGGCATCAACTGTGATGATCTGACCCAGGAGCAGATGCTGGATATCATCAATGGGCCCGCGCACAACACCTTCAAGATGGGCGCGGTGATCGCGTGCTACGGGAAGGGAATCAACAAGGTGGTCGACCAACTGGTCTTTGCCCCCGCTCCAGCGGCACTTGTCGAGAATTTCCAGAAGGGAAAGCCCCTGCCTGGAACCGGGATCGGTGGAAACTACTTGAGCGAGCTCTCGAACCAATACGAGGCGCTCGTTCGGATCCGGCGTGGGCTCCGCCAAGTCGCGAACTCCTACGTGGAGTTCTCCTCATCACTCAAGCAGATTGGATACATTGAGGCCTCCAAGAACGCCCAGCTCGAAGCCAACACGTACCGCCAACTAGCAGCGGTAGCGAACGGGCTCGCCCAAGCGGCCAGCGCGCTGGCTTCGGCGACCAGCCTTGGGGATGGCAATGTGTTGGGCAAGGGCTTGCAGGCCGGAGCGGCCGTGGGTTTCCTGACAGCGGCGGCGTTCGAACGTCAAGCGCTCCAGGCAGACCGGGAGGTCACCGAGAACGACGCCAAACGGCAAATCCTGGACCAACAGGTGGCAGCCATGCACGCCGTCGATCGCACGCAGGCCGCTGTGGAAGACGTTCAGCTCGCCGCGAACGACCTCACCGAGTCGACCGACAACCTCCGCTCCTCGCAGAAGCGCGCCGCACGAGCAAAGTCCCGCGTCGACTGGTCCAGCTGGGCAGGCGAGGAAGGGGTGGACGCTCAGTTCGTCAACACCGCCACGCGCCGCATCTACAACACGCGCCTGCACCGCTACGAGACCGCACTCGGGCGAGCCAAGAAGCTCGCCTTCATCGCACGGCGGGCCATCGAGCTGCGATTCGGGGTCGACCTGCAGCGCCAGGTTGGCGACTTGACGTTGGTCGAGGCGCCAGCCAAGTGGGCGAACGACGTCTGCGAGATGCAGGGCATCAACTACGCGGAGATCCGTGACCCTGCGAACACCATCGGCACGGGGGAGCAGGGCAAGTTCGACTTCACCAATGACGGCGAAAACTTCGCGACGTCCTACATCGGTGAGTACATCTCGAAGCTCGAAGACTTCGTGAACACGTACCCCTTCGACTACCCGCTCAAGGAGGGCGACGACGTTGCGGTGCTCTCCGTGGCAGACGACATCTTCGGCGTCACGCCGACTTGTCCCGCAGACGGTCGCAATGACCTCTACTACTCGACCGAGTTCGATCAGCGCTCGACCGAGGAGCCTTTCACAGCGGAAACGGTGGGCTGGGGCAGCGGCGGCTGCGATCGCCCGGTGAGCACGGACGACGCGACACCGTGGGACGGCTGCGTGCTCGCCGAGCGAGTCCTCGATCCTCCTGGTGCAGGCGGCGGTACCGACATCCCCGCTCAGGGCGAGGTGTATCGCATCAAGAACGCGGGCTGCTTCCAGGATGATCCGAGCTGCCCGCCCCTGTTCGATGACGAGCCCTACTACCCCGCCGTTGGCTACCGAGGACAAGACCTGCGGGGCCTGAGCGTCGGCTGGCACCTCGCGTCGCTCTACGTGCACGCCGACATCCAGCCAGGTCGTCCAAGCGCGAGTCCGTACTGGCGCGTCGTCGACGGCTCGGGTGCGGTGGTCGCTGAAGCTGAGCTCTGGAGTGCGCCGCCTACAGATTGGCAACGCAAAGTGCTGCCCTTCTACATCACTTCCCCAGGGGACTACCGCCTGGAGGTTTACCCCACGGATCCACGCCTGCCCGTTCACTACCTCGTTCCCGATTTCGTGGACGAGGGAGGAAGCGGACTGCGTGGCGAGCTGTGGGATAGCTTCCTGGTCTCCTCCGCCCAGGTGGAGCGGGTCGTCGAGGACTTCGATGGTGCTCTCCCAGCGGCCTCGGCCTGGGTGCGCACCGGCATCAACCGCACGACGGAGACCGCGCGCTGCAACGACCTCCGCGGCGCCGAGCTGCGCAAGCGCTTCGAGCGCAAGTGCGAGTTCGTGTGCTCCGATGGCATCCACGACGACTGCGCGGCGCAGAGCCCGGATGCGATCCCCACGGAAGTTTGCTTCTACGAGGCTCAGTTCGCGATCAACCTCGAGCAGGTGGAGAGCGGCGACTTGATCCCCAGTGGGCAGCTCGCGATCGGCAACTTCAACCTGCGCCACAACCTCGCCGGCGTGAACTTCGTCGGAACGGGAGTGACCGACTGCACTCACACCTCGTCAACGTCCTGCTACTACAACGGGTTCGCAGAGTACTCCCTCACCCATGACGGGTCGACCCGCATCCGCGCTCACGACGGCAGCACCCTCGCGGCCCACATGCAGACGGCCTACATCGAGCACGGCAAGGCGTTGGCCACGGAGCGCGTGCTCACGAACCCGCCCTCGAGCAGCGATGGCTCGCTCATCGAGCCGTACATGAAGGGCGAGCTCAAGGGGAGGCCCATCCAGGGCTTGTACACGCTGCGGATCTGGGATGATCCGGGCCTCCGCTGGGAGCAGCTCGACGATATCCAGCTCTACTGGCGTTATCACTACTGGACCCGCTTCAAGAACTGAGGTGCGCCATGCAGCGTTTCCGCGCACCCGTCGCGCTTCTGACACTCGCTACGTTCTGCGCGAGCTTGGTCGCGCCCTTCAACGCCGCAGCACAGACTGCCGCTGAGGGGCGCGAGCCCGGCCCGAGCGAAGTGGTTCAAGGTACGCCGGTTGAACCCTCATCCCCCAACCCCGCGGAAACCTTAGAACCAGAGCTCGAGCAGGTCGAGCCGGGGGATTTGAAGCGCCAGCAAGAGGTCGACCCGAATGCCGTCAAGGCGGCTGCAGACGCGGCCACGCAGACAACACCCAAGGCCGACCCCGTTGACACCGTCTCGTTGCCGACAGGTGACGACAAGAGCGGCGTCACCAGCAAGGCCATCAGCGTGCCCAAGGGCGCAGGCAGCGTGAAGGGCATGGAGGAGAGCTTTTCCGCGCAGCTCTCCACCGGGATCGCGAGCTACTCGATCGGGTTCGCTCTGCCCACTGCGCGCGGGGCGGTCGACCCCAAGCTGGGTCTGTCCTACTCTTCCGCAGGGGGTCACGGCACCGCAGGCGTCGGGTGGAACGTCGGTGTGTCGTTCATCGCGCGGCAGACCGATCGCGG
>JAUILJ010000614.1 GCA_030433055.1 Polyangia bacterium | reverse complement strand
GCCCGGGTGTGCTGATCGACGACACCAACGACCCAGTGGGCGAATGGCCATCCGAACCAGACGCAAAAGGGAAACCAGGGCAGCGAGAAGCCGAGCGCCGTTGGCACGACGGTCAAGTCGCGGTGCCAGACGTGGCCACAGTACCGCGCGGTAATCCCGCTAGGCAACCGGCGCTTCGCTGCTGGAGGTTTCGCGTCGGCGAGCGGATCCGAATCGGTTGTTCCTTGGGGCGTAGCCGGGTCGGGGTCTTCGGTCTTCGGTGGCGGCTCGCGAGTCATCCTCCGGACGGTCGAAGCCGCCAGCACGAGCCCTCGCGCGCCAGCGTCTCCCATCAGCTTTGCTCCAGGCGTCGGCGAAGGGATGGATCTGTACACGCTGGCAGACCCCGAGGCCGATGGTGTGGACAAGACAATGGCTGCTGGCGGCCTACTGCTCCCTTTGGTCGCCGGAAAGGAGTCTCCAGGCTGCGCCACGCCGACGAGATCGTCGATGCTATGGAGGCAGCTGACAAGGTGAGCAAATTTACCGTCGCGGGGAAGAGAGCGGGTACCATCTCGCACTGGGGTTGTCGCACCATCCAGGACATGCGAATGGTGGGTTGATTGTCGATTCGCCGAACATGTCGGCGCCGAGAACTACTGGGATCTCTACCCCGGCGACGTGGCTACGGACTTGCGGGAGATGGGCGGCAACATCTTGAAGGGCGCAGAGGAAGCGGAGCACATCCACTTAACCTGGATGGGATGGTCACGGGGTCGAATGACGTATCTCGAACCCGATCCCTACGGAGAGAGATGGTTATAGGTTCCGCGGGGATCGGTCAGGGGGCAGATCTTCACCAAGTGATGACGAAATTCCCCGAGAAGACGACGCTATATCTGAACGGAAAGCCTTGGCAACCAGGTCGCTTCTAGCCGAACAAGAACTCGCGTGTGCGCGCCAGTTCCTTGCGCACGCCGAGCGGCGTTGGCGCGTTTGGTTGATACAGTTTGGAGTGACCCACGGGCTGCTCGTGCTGGGCGTCTCGCCGCGTGGATACCGCGACCAACGTCGCCTGCAGTGTCTTGGGTGTGTGCGGCTCGAGGTCTCCATAGTCTCCGGACCGCACACCCTGCAGGTCGTCGAGACGCCGGATGAGCTACTAGAACTCCGATCTGGGGACGGTTCTCTTCGTGTGGTTTGCGAGCGCGTTCTCCTCGTTGAGGAGCCACCGTTTCCCTCTGCTGGTTAGCGACGGATCCCCTGTACCTGCCTTGAGGTATCCCGCGGCAACGCTCGAAGCCGCCGGAGACGTGGCCACAGCACCGCGCGGTAATCCCGTTAGGCAACCTGCGCTTCGCTCCTGCAGGTTTCGCGTCGGCGAGCGGATCCGAATCGGTTGTTCCTTGGGGCGCAGCCGGGTCGGGGTCTTCGGTCTTCGGTGGCGGCTCGCGAGTCATCCTCCGGACCGTCGACGCCGCCAGCACGAGGCCTTCGCAGCGCGAGGGTATGCGCGAGGCGCTGCCGCCCCATCCCGGGCATGGTGTGCTTCAAGCTGCGGACCAGCTCCCGCACGTAGTCAGGGAAGCGATTGACGGGCTCGGCGAGCCGGACGAGCGCTGCCGCACCTTGCTCGTCGAGTCGCGTCTTCCAGTTCGCGATCGTCTGGGGGCTGACGAGGAAGCGCCGAGCGGACTGACGCCACCAAAGCACCCCCGCAACTCGCTGCCGGGAGGAATCGGATACGTGCGCCCGTCACAAGGGTGATCGGGTGACGGTTAGGCACCGACACGCGGTCCCGCGGAGGACGTAGTCAAAGGCATGCGCCTTGGCTCTCTCCAAATCGCAGCCAGTAGTCAACCGTCTCACCTCCCCCCACAAGCAAACCGACAAGGCGGCTTGTCCGTCGCTGCCAAACTGCGTCCCGTATCCGCCAACCGTGCAAAAGGTCAGCGACATTGGGATGCAACGCGTTCTACTTTTGGGCGCGGGGCCGACACTGGTGTCGGGAAAGGACACCTGGGCTTTGGTGCGGAATTCCGCTATGTTTCCTCGATTCGACCAAACGCCCGTAAGTCCAGGGAAAGGGCAATGATTCAGCCGGAATGGATGTGGTCGGGACCTCAAGGACCCCTGCAACTGAACGGCCGATTGGTGTACCCTTGAAACGTCCTTGACCCACTTTCCTTCGTTCTCCTGGGGTTGGGAGAGCGCCGCGCGCGGCCGGGAGCCGCATGCATCGGAGCCTACATGTCACGCTGGCTAAAGTATTCTTGGTACGCCGCATTGGCTGCGCTCGGCAGCGGCTGCGCAGGGAGCTGCTCGAGCTGCTCCTCGTGCGGCGTCACTCCCCTCGATGGAGGCTTCGAGAACGCGAAGCGCATCGACAACGCCGCCAGCGTGCGGCTCACCGACACGGGGTTGGACTTCCTCGAGAGCAACGTCGGCGCGCTTGCCGGTGCGGCGCTTGGAAGCAGCGGAAACGGTGGGGTCATCACGTTTGACGTTCCCACCAGCACCGTCAACCAGACCGGTGTGAAGGTGGATGTTTGCCCGAACGGACCAAATCCTTCCGCCAACCCCAAGGAGTGTGTATTCGAGTCTGATCTGACGCGGGCAAACCTGAACTTTGCCACCGACGCGCCCCACCACCTCGTCGTGACAGGTACGATTGACGCGCGTCTCGAGCGCCTGCCGCTGAAGGTCACGGCGATTGGCATCCCGCTCAACCGGTACGCGGTCCTCAACAACGGGGGAAACTGCAACGGAAACGAATGGGCAACGATCCGAGTGGACGCTCGTATCTCTCTCGAAACCGAGACTGATCCCGCCCACGAGGCCCGGCGAGGCTACACCCGCGTCAGTATCGAGAGTCTCAACATCAATCAATCTGACCTCGAAGGGGCTATCAAGTTCTGCGGCGGCAGCATCCCAATCGTAGACGACATCATCAACGGGATCATCAACTCCCTCGCCGGTCAATTCATCGGACCGCTGGTGGACGGACTGACTGCTCCCATCGAAGACCAGCTGTGCATGAAGAACGACCCCGCGGCGGGCGTTACCTGCCCCACGGGCACCATGGCTGACGCAGACGGCGTCTGCCGCTTCACCAACGGGGACTGCGTGGGCACTGCGCTCGGCCTCGACGGCAACATCGACTTGTCCGGCTTCCTGGCTAGCATTTCCCCAGGGACTGAGGGCGGCCTCGACTTCATGCTCGCCGCTGGTGGTGAAGGCACCCGCGACGATGGCAGCGGCATGCTCTGGGGCGATTTGAACCCCATCGCAGGCGGCGCGACGTTGGGCATGATGGGTGGCGCAGAGCCTCGCCCCATCACCAGCTGCGTGCCGGTCGTGACCCAGGATTTGCCCACGGGAATTCCAATCCCCGACGAGCTGCTGGCGAACACGGTGACTGGCTGGACCGGCGAAGGGCCACACCTCGGGATCGGGCTCTCCGAGCGCTTCCTGAACTACACGCTGGCCAGCGCCTACAACTCCGGCGCGCTGTGCCTCGGCATCGGCAGCGACACCCTGGGCGGCTTGCTCACCAGCGACACCCTGGGCCTGTTGGTCCCGTCGCTGAAGGACATCGCGCGCCAGAAGAAGACGGCGCCCCTCGCCCTCGTGTTGCGGCCCCAGCAGCCTCCGACCGCGGCGGTGGGCAACGGGACGTCTTTGGCGGACGACCCGAACCTGCGCCTCGGCTTCAACCAGCTGATCATCGACTTCTACCTGTGGTCGAACGATCGTTACATCCGAGCCTTCAGCGCTCAGTTCGACCTCGACGTGCCGGTGAACCTGGACGTCGACGAGAACAGCGCGCTGGCGCCAGTGCTGCAAGACGTCAACGTGATGAACCCCACGATGTTCAACGCTCCGCTGATCCGCGAGGATAAGGCGACGGCGGCTGAGACCCTGGCAGGCTTGTTGGCTGGTCAAATCGGCGGGGCCCTCGGCGGCGCCATCGACCCCATCAGCCTGAACGACTCCCTCGCTAGCCTCGGCTTGGCCCTGAAAATCCCGCCGAGCGTCGAAGGTCAGGGTTCAGCCGGCCTGCGCAAGCTCTCCAAGGGAAGTGACAACTACCTGGGGATCTTCGCGGCGCTCGAGACGGCGAGCGGCGCCTACGTCAACTTCAGCGAGACCGACGTTCGCCTGGTGTCCAAGACCATCGACCCTGCGGGTCTCCGTGTGGATACGGCGACGAAGGACAACCTGCCGAGCATCGAGCTCCAGGCCAAGAGCAGTCTCGACATGGGCGAGCAGCCCCTCGAGTACCAGTACCGCCTCGACAAGGGCTACTGGCGCCCCTGGCAAAAGAGCAGCACGCTCAACGTCAGCGACCCCGCTCTGCGCATCCAGGGTCGTCACGTGGTCGAGGTTCGTTCCCGCGTCGAGGGCTCGCCCCAGACGGTGGATCGCACTCCGCCTAGCCTCGAAGTCCTGGTCGACAAGAGCTTGCCGGAGATCACCCTCGGACACGAACCGGTGGACGGGAAGCTCAGCATCGACCTCTACGATGTCGTCAGCCCGAGTCAGGCACTCGAGGTGCGCTGGGCCCTGGATGACGGCGCCTTCACCGAGTGGTCCGTGGCCGCAGGGCTCGAGGCCATCGAGGTGGGCGACGCGAGCAAGATCAGCGTCGAAGCGCGGGATGAGGAAGGCAACGTCGCCAGCCAGAGCCAAAGCCTGGTGCGCGGTCGCGCCGATGCGTCCCTCGCCGATGGTAGCGGCTGTGGCTGTAGCGTGCCGGGTCAAGGTGGCTCGGAGCGCGCACCCCTCGGCTTGCTCGCGATCGGCGCCATGGCGCTCGGATTTGGTCTCCGTCGTCGGCGCAAGGGCAGCAGCCCAAAAGCCGAACTGGAGGCTGACGAGAGTTCCGACGTGGTCTCCAGTGCCGACGAGGGCGACTTCACCCCTGCGGAGCTGAGCTCGGCTCAGCGTCGGCGACGGCTGCATCGGCTGGCTCAGATCAGCTTGTTCGCCATCGCGGCCTCGTTCAACGGCTGTTCCTGCAGTGACGCCGACTCCAACGGTCCCGGCGGAAACGGCGGCAGCGGTGGCATGGGAGGCACCGGCGGCGACGGCGGTGGGCCGCCCACCTGCACGGACTGTGAGACGTTGTCTCCCGGTCTGGTGGGCGCCTATGCCTCCGCGGCGGTCGACTCCGAGGGCACCATCTGGGTGGCCGCGTACGACGACATCGGGCTCTCCACTTCCAGCGCCGGGACCAACCCGGTGCTCTTCGGCGACCTTGCCGTGGGGAAGTACGTCGACGGCGAGGTCAACTGGCAGGCCGTGGACGGGCTACCTGAGTTCGACCCGAGCCTCGATCCAGGCACCCCGGGTGGCCCACCGGATCCCAATTTCGTGGACGTGAACAGCTACCGCGGTGGTCTCACGGACGCGGGGGACGACGTCGGGCTGTGG
>JAUILJ010000613.1 GCA_030433055.1 Polyangia bacterium | reverse complement strand
ATCTCCGCAGTAGTGAAGCACGCAGCTGAGCTTCATGTTGAACTTGACGAAGTGCTCGGCGCCGACCTGCTCGTCGCATTGCAGCTCGCATGCTCGCAGGCTCTCCGCAGAGCAGCTCTGGATGCAGTTGAAGTAGTCGAGGCACCCCGGATCATCGCGGCACGCCTGGTCAGACTCGCAGCAGTTCTCGTCCTGGCACTTCCAGCACGGGTTGCTCTCCGTGGATGGCGAGCAGGCCTGGCAGAGAAGCGGATGCCCGCACTCGCCGGCGTCTGGGCCCGCGTCGCTCGTGCCGCCGCAGGCTCCGCAGAATGACTTGGCTTGCGTCAGGCAGTCGGCCACGTCGTCGCCGTGGGATCGCGTCTGGCAGGCGTCGACGCAAGCGACGTCCGGGGCACCGTTGGCCGTCGGCTCGCAGCGATCCACGCACTCCTTGAACGCAGCGCAGCTCGGGTCGTAGGCACACTCGGACAGCACGTCGCTGCAGCGTTCGGAGTAGCACCCGTAGCAGGCGTTTCCGTTCCATGCCGGCCCGCCCTCGGCGCCCGCGCCGGCGTCCGGCGCCGTGCTTGGTTCGCTCGTCTCACCGCAAGCCGTGCCGAACGCCGCGGCCATCGCCAAGCTCCAGGCGAGGCTCAACAGCGCACGGGCTCGCCTGGGGGCTCGCTGGCGGCTTGCCTTGGTTTCCCAATCGGTCACGGCTCTTTCCTTCAACGTACAAAAGCTTGCATTCGTCTCGAGTTCAAGGCTGCGCGTGCAACCGCGTGAGGCTCGCGGAGTCCCAGGGTTTTTCCGTGAGTCTTTCCGCGCTGGATAGAGCGATGACGCAGAGCGCGTAGGGCGGCGACTCGCGTCTGCGCTGCTCGCCGGGCGGCCAAGCTTGACCCCCGGGTGCCCCTCCTGAATATTCGAACGGTGGTGCTGCAGGCCGGAACCGTGATCAGCGGTCGATACGAGCTGGAGAGCCTGCTGGGAGAAGGCGGGATGGGCGCCGTTTGGCGCGCCCGCCACCGCATCACGAAGAAGCACGTGGCGCTCAAGCTGCTCAAGCAAGCGGGCGCCGCCAACGACAAGGTCTTGAAGCGTTTCCTTAGGGAAGCTCGCGCGGTCAGCGCCGTCCAGCATCCCAACGTCGTTCAGGTGCACGACGTGATTCAGCTGGAAGACGGCTCGCCGGTCATGGTCATGGATCTGCTCGAGGGGGAGGACCTCGCGCACAAACTCGACCGCGTGGGGCGCCTCGAGCTCGATGAGCTCAGCCGCTTGCTGGTGCCGGTCGTGTCGGCGGTGGGTTGCGCCCACGCGGCAGGCATCGTCCATCGCGACCTGAAGCCCGACAACATCATGCTGCACCGGCAGGCGGACGGCAGCGTCGTGCCCAAGGTGCTCGACTTCGGCATTGCGAAGCTCTCGGCGAGCGAAGGGGATGCAGCGTCGACGGCGAACCTGACCCAGACCGGCGCGGTGATGGGCACGGCCTACTACATGCCCCCGGAGCAGGTTTTCGGCGAGAAGGACATCGACCAACGCGCCGATGTCTGGGCGATGGGGGTCATCATCTACGAATGCCTTGCCGGGAGGAAACCCATTGAGGGTGAGAACTTCGGTCAGATCTTCAAGGCGATCGCCATGGGCAGCATCCAGCCGCTCCAGGAGGTAGCACCCTGGCTGCCGGAGGACGTCTGTGAGCTGGTCGGTCGCATGCTGGTCAGCGATCGCGCCGAGCGATGCGCAGATCTGCGTGAGGCTTACGAGGTGCTACGTCGGCACACGGAGGCCGAGGCGCGCTCATTCGGTGCGTTCGCTCGCGCCCCAGAGAGCGCCGCTGCGCAGTCGGTGGATGGCGTGACGAAGGACACCGGGGCTGAGCAGCCGACGAAGGCCCGCGGAGGACCTCGGGTCGCGCTCGTCGCTCTTGGGCTCGTGATGATCCTCGGATTGGGTGGGGGGGTGTGGTACTCGACCCAGCACGCAGCGCCCGCTAGCGCTCCCTCTCCCCCTTCCTCCGAAGAAAGCCATGCGGAAATAGACGCGGAGACCAAGGCGCCGCTCGAGGAGCGAGAGCCCGAGGTCGTTCCGGTGGAAACGCCAAGCGCCGTCCTGCCCCCTCCCAGCGCCGCGTCTGCAGCGGCTCAGGCGAAGGCACCGCCAAACGCCGTGAGTCCCAAGGCGAAGCCGCCGTCGAGTCCTGCGCCGGCTCCGACGGTGAGCGCAGCGCCAGAGGCACCCAAGCCCAAGCCCTCCTCCACCCAGATCACCGGAGGCGTGGTGGGTGAGGCTCCGTTCTGAGGTATCGATGAGACCGTACGCCTGCTTGTTAGCTGTTGGCCTGATGTTAGGGGGGCAGTCCGCCGTGGCTCAACCGAGCGAAGCGGGAGCGCCCGACGGGACCACAGGCGCGTCCGACCGTGCTGATGCACCTCAGGGCGGCGACGCGACGGCGGATGACAGCGCCCCGGAGCCCGAGGATCCCAGCCGCACCAAGGCGCGGGCCCTGTTCATGGAGGGCGTCGCCCGGGTCAAGCAAGCGCAGTGGTCCGAAGCGCTCGCGTCGTTCGAGGCGTCGCAGCAGCTGTTTCCCCACGCAACCACGACGTTCAACATCGGTGCCTGTGAGCGCGCGATGGGGCGCTACACCCGTGCGCGTCAAGCGCTGCGCAAGGCGTTGGCGCAGGCGGATCGGGGGGAGGGGCAGCTCGCGTCTAGCCTGCGCGTCGAGGCGGAGGGCTACATCGCCGAGATCGAGCGCTTGCTCGTGCGGCTGGACGTACGCCTGGACGCACGAGGCAGCATCGCGATCGACGGTCGACCACTGGTTCGTGAAGGCGCAGAGCAGGTCGCGGGCCTCGCGCCACCGGGCCTGGGCTCCAAGGCGCCGGGGACGCGCTTCAAGGTCCTCATGGACCCCGGCGCTCATGTGATCACATTGAGCCGCAAGGGCTACGCAGATGCCGTCGTGAACCGAACGTTTCCGGCGGGAACCAAATCGTCGCTGAACCTGCGCCTCGACCGCCTGCCTGCAACCTTGCAGATTTCGTCCAACGTCCGGGACGCCATCGTCAGCGTCAACGGCAAGGACTTTGGTCCGGCGCCGGTCAGCGTCTTGCGGCCTCCGGGTCGCTACTCGGTGCTCGTCAATCGGGACGGCTTCGAACCCTACGAGGCCACGGTCAACGTGAAGCCCGGTGAGGAGTCTGCGCTGCGCGCGACGCTGGTCGAAGAGCGGTTTCAGCTCACGAAGCAGTGGTGGTTCTGGGCAGGCGCCGCTGCCGTCGTCGTCGGAGGCGCGGCGCTGACCTACTACCTGACCCGTCCCGACCCCGACCCCGCGCCGTACGATTCCGGCAGCACCGGTTGGCTAGTCGAGCCGATCCGTTTCTGAGCCCATGTCGAGCGTCTACCGCGCGAGCTGCGAGGACTGCGGCTATACCAGCGGGGAGTTTCCGGATGTGTACCACGCACTCTGGTTGGACGGCCCCGCGGTCGAGCCACGGGATGTGTCGTTCTCCGAGAACGGGACGGAGGCGCACCTCGTCCCGCTGGCGCATCCGATGGAGTCGCGGATCTTGGCTAAACATGGCCACACGCTCGCGAGCGCTGGCTTGGAGGGACGCCTCGTCGCGGTGCAGAACGTGATGTGTCCGCAGTGCGGCACGATCTCCGAGCGCAGGCGCCTGAGCGTGCGTGGCCCTGGAGCCTGGATCGCCGCGCTGTTCCTCGCCCTCACCGCGGCTACCGTCGCGGCCTTCTCGGGCTTCCCAGTCACCGTGGTGGCGGTGATCGGGATCGGAGGCGTCACCACCTTCGGGATGGCCGCGCGTGTAGTCTCGGATCGCTATGCGCGGGCGCGTTTCGGTGAGCGCACACAAGCGCTGAACGCGTACAACCACTGCCTGAGCTGCGGCGGTAATGAAGCCGAGTCCATCACCACGCTAGGTCGTTTCCCTTGTCCGCAGTGCGGGGAGGTCAAGCTGCGAGTGCGATCCGTGGGGATCTCGTAGTCGACCGGGATTGCCGCACGGACTAGTCGTCGAAGCCCTCGTTGTAGTCGCCCAGGAGCCTGAGGCCAGCGCGCACGCCGCGCCGCTTGGGAGCGCGCAGCGACAATCGCCGCAAGGGTGCCTCGTGGTCGCAGAGCGCCACGGAGCACCCAGAGCGCGTCTCACCCCCAAACCCAAGTGACAGCAGCGCGCGTGGTGGCTTGGCCTGTTGGCGCCGTTGCCACGGGAAAATTGCCCGGATCTCCGGGGCACCGGTGGGAAAGAAGGGGCTGCACATCCACGAGACCGACGACTGCAGCGCCATTGCCCAGAAGAGCATGGGCGGGCACTTCGCGCCGAAGGACGAGGACCACGGGCTGCCCACTGCGAGCGAGCATCACCTGGGTGATCTGGGCAACATCACCATCGCTGACGACGGTCAGGGCAAGCTCAAGATCACGATCCCGAGTGCCAACCTGAATCCCGCCGACCCCAAGAGCTTTATCGGCAAGGCCATCGTGCTGCATGAGGCCGACGACAAGGGCAGCGGCAAGAGCGGTAATTCAGGCAAGCCGATCGCCTGCGCACCGATCAAGCCGAGCTAGCGCTGTTGACCTTCCACCACTTGGGCTTCCGGTGGCACCCATGAGGCGTCGTGCGCGGCTGCGCTACCTCGCGGATATGGCTCGCTAGGGTTTTGCCACAGGCGGGATCCAGAGCGTGCAGGACTCGAAGCGCCCGACGTCCACCGGCGCTGTCGTCCACTCGAAGTGCTGGCCCTGACGGAGCCGCACGCCGGCCATGGCGGCGGCCTGCACGCGGAGTCGGCACTGGAAGCCGACGGGTACGTCGGGGTAGTGGGCACGATAGTGACCTCGAGCACCCCGCCGATAGGGGTCTGGCTCAGCGAACCCATGTCGTTGAACTCGCCAAGCCCGACGGGAAAGGGCTCTCTGTCTTCGACGTCGTTCGCGAACTGGATCGCTTCCGCGAGGTGCTGCTTTAGCCATGCAGCGGCTTCAGGGCGATAGGGGTCGGCGGGGGCCGCTTGCGGAGCGGGCGGCTCATGCGCAGGCGCGGAAGCCGTCTGCGCCGTTGCGGGCGCAACCGGAGGTGGAGCCTCCGCGTGAGGCGTACAGGCCACAACCAGCACGAGCGGGATGGGCACCAAGCAGCGTCGAAAGAGGTGCGTAGCGCCAGGTGCTTCGTAGACTCGATTCCAGTCGTCGGTCGTCGTCGGATCCATACGCGTCTCCCCCATAGAACTTCCCCGCGAGATGCCTGCCCTGCATCACCCTACCACCGTCGCGCTGCGACTGGCGTTCGCTCTGATGCGCCGCTATTCGCGTTCGATCGCCGGTGAGACGTGTGCGACCCACGCTGGTTCGACGAGTACTGCGTGGCCTCGTCGACTCGAGTGAGGACTGGAGTGGGCAGTTCCATCGCTT
>JAUILJ010000612.1 GCA_030433055.1 Polyangia bacterium | reverse complement strand
GACCTGGATGTCCGCGCTTGTGGCGTCTTCGTCAGTGCGCTTGCCGGGGCGGGCGGGCAGGCTCGTGCTCGACGAAAGGAGCTCAGCGTGAAACTTGCGTTCGTGTTGTTGGAAGACTTCGAGGAGTTGGATCTGGTGGGGCCGTGGGAGGTCCTGCGCATGGCGGCTCGATTGCGCGCGCCGGACGCGGCGCCCTGGACCTGTCAGCTGGTGGGGCCGAGCTCGGCTCCTGTGCGGGCAGCCAAGGGCATGTGCGTGCTCCCCGATCTGACCTACGCTGAGGTCGACGCGTGCGACGTGCTGGTGGTTCCGGGAGGGCAGGGCACCCGGCGCGGGGCGGAGGATCCAGCGCTGCTCGAGTTCATCTCGACGCGAGCGCAGGGGGCGAGCTGGAGCTTCTCGGTGTGCACTGGGGCGCTGCTGCTGTTTCGGAGCGGCGTCAGCCGCGGTTGCGAGGTGACCACCTACTTCGCCTACGTCGACGAGCTGCAGCGGCTCGCGGGGAGCGACCTGCGGGTCCGCGGGGACGTACGCTACGTCTCAGACCGCCTCGAGCCAGGTCCGCGAGGTGAGCGCAGATTACTCAGCGCCGCCGGGGTATCCGCGGGGATCGATGCGGCCCTGTGGCTGGTGGGACAGCTGGAGTCGCCAGAGTTTGCGCGCGGGGTCCAGCGCGCGATTCAGTACGAGCCCGCGCCGCCCTACTCTGCCTGAGGCTTTTGCGCCTCGGCTTGCCGCGCCCTCCGGCGGCTGGTAGCAGAGCGAGGATATGCTGCGTGCTCGGGTGTGCTGCTCCTCGTTGTTGTTGGCGCCGTTGGCGCTGGCGTTCCTGGGCTGCGACTCGACCGACAAGCCCAAGGCAGAGCAGGTGGTCGCGAGCGCGACGGCAAGAGTGGAGGTTCAGTTCCCTCCGCGCTTCGTGCGCGGGCCGACCGGGGGAGCCGACGTCGCGGCGTTCGTGCGCCAGAAGCTCTCGGAGGCCAACTCCGCGCAGAAGGCGGCAGGCTACACGCGGGTGTTGGTCTACGTCGGGGCCACCTGGTGCGAGCCCTGCCAGTACTTCCATCACGCCGTCACCGAGGGGAAGCTGGACCGCGAGCTGCAAGGCGTCACGTTCTTGGAGTTCGACTTGGACCAAGATCGCGATGCCCTGGCGCGCGCGGGCTACTCGAGCCGCATGATCCCTCTGTTTGCGCTGCCGGACGCCGCGGGGCGCGGGACCGAGCGTCGGATCTCAGGATCGATCAAGGGACCTGGCGCCACCGCCAACATCACCCCGCGCCTGCACCAGTTGCTCGCAGGTGGGGCTGGGGATCCGGCTCAGTAGAGCAAGCTGGGCTCGCGGCGGGCGCGATAGGCTTGTAGCTCGGCGTTCCAGAGCCGCTGGATGTCCACCGGCGGATCGCCGCGCTCGAGCGCTTCGAGCGTGGACCGGTTCGCGAGCAGATCATCCAGGCGCTGAGCGCGGAAGGTGGGCTGTAGACGGATTAGTGATTCCGCGAGGATGATGAAGGTGCGCATCGGATCGTAGAGCGCGGTATCGCGCACACGCAGCTTGAGTCCGTTGCAGCGCTTTCCGCGCTGGGCGCTGGTTCGGGGGACGAAGTGGGTGGTCTCCAGATCGAGGCCGGGCACTTCTCCCAGGGCTTGCAGCAGGGCCTCGGCGTCTACGGAGGGCGCGCCGATCACCTCGAAGGGGGTGTCCGTACCGCGGCCTACCGACAAGCCACTGGTTTCGAATGGCCCGAGCAGTGGATACAAGAGGACCGCGTTGCGCGAACGCAGGTTGGGGGAGGGCGGGGGCCAAGATTGATTCGCCGCGAGGCGCGTGTCGCGTTTCCAGTTGCGCAGTCGGATGACCTCGAGGCGAACGTCGAGCTGCTCTTGAGCCACGACATAGCGCGCGAACTCGCCCGCCGTGAGACCATGCAGGAGCGGCAGGCGCATGTGGTGCACGAAGGTCGGTTCGCGGGAGTCGACGAGCGGACCGCCCACCAGCTCTCCTCCGAGCGGATTCGGGCGGTCCAGCACGACCACGCGCTTGTTGGTGACGGCGCCAGCGCGCAGCAAGGAGTGCAGCGTCGAGAAGTAGGTGTAGAAACGCGCCCCGACGTCCTGCAGGTCGAAGACGATCGTGTCGGCACCTTCGAGCTGCTTGGCCTGCACCCGTAGATCGCTCGTCGAGTAGAGAGATCGCACCGGCAGTCCGGTGAAGTGGTCGGTGCCGTCCTTCACCAGGCCCGACCGGCTCGCGTCGATGCCGTGCTCCGGGCTCAGCAACGCGACCAGCTCCACGTTGGGAGCGTCCCGAAACAGCTCGATCGTCGTGCGACCATCCCGCAAGCGTGCGGATTGATTGCTCAGGAGCAGCACCTTCTCCCCGGCGAGTGGCGCGAAGTCTTCCAGCCTCAAGACGTCAGCGCCCACCACCGGTTCGTCGTGCGGCCCCAGATCAGCAGCGAGCGCGGCGTGAGCCATGCGGTGCACCGCGCCGCGCAACGGATCTGCCGTGCCTTTTCCGTTCGGATATAGGCGGCTGGTCAGGATCACGACGTATCCATCCCGCGCAGGATCGATCCACAGGGAAGTCCCGGTGAAGCCATAGTGCCCGAAGACCCGAGGGTCGCTGGTGCGCAGCTGCCAGCCGAGGCCGCGCACCTGTTTGCTGAAGCGCTTCGGTTGGAGCATTGGACCGGTGAGTTGCTCCGATAGCGGGCCGCTGTGGTTGAGGAGCGCACGGGCGAGCTTGCCCAAATCCGCGACAGTGGAGAACAGACCCGCGTGCCCCGCGACGCCGTCCAAGGCTCGCGCGCGCGGGTCATGGACGACACCCTGGAGTAGCTGCTCGCGGCTGGTCGAATCCGTGGGGATGAGACGTGCCGACTCCGTCGGGGCGAATGACTGAGCCTCTCCGAGCTTCGCGCTCGGGCGCCGGTAGCCAGTGTGTTGCAGGCCGAGGGGCTCGAGCAGCCTTGCCTGCATCGTGACGTCCAGGGGCTTGCCGCTGAGCTGTTCGATCAGCAGCCCGAGCACCATGAAGTTGACGTCGCTGTACAGGAACTCGCCTTGCTTCCCGCTCGGCGCGATCCCGAGGATGTGGGCGCGCTGTGAACTCGCGTCGCCGCGCAGGTCGCTCAGGGGGTTCGCCGCCGGAAGTCCGCTCTGGTGTAGCAACAGGTCGCGGATCGTGATGTTGCCCTTGCCGTGCGCGGCAAACTCCGGGAGGTACTCGGAGACTCGGGCGTCGGTCCTCACCCCCCGATCCTGCATCACGAGCAAGCACGTGAGCGCCGTGAAGGGCTTGGTGAGTGAGGCGAGGTCGAAGCGGGTGTCCGGCAAGTACCAAGCGGGCGGTGAGCTCTGGCGCTTGCCCAAGGCGCGCCGCACCAGCACCCCGTCGTGGCGCCCCAGCTCGACCACGGCGCCGCTGAGTTCTCCTCGATCGATGCTGGCTTGGATGGCTTGCTCGAGCTGGCTCAGGTTCGCGTACGGCAAGCGCAGCGCGGGGCCGGGATCCGGGAGCGCGGGTGTCGCGGGGGCAGGGGTCGCGCTCGGGGGCTCGCTTGGAGCTGAGGCTGGCGCCAGCGCGGGCGGAGCGGGGTGGTGTGCAGCTGGCTTGACGCTGGCCGTGCAGGCTAGCGCCGAACAAACCACTCCGACCCACGTTCGGCGAACGATCGACTGCATCAGACGTGCGACGCGGGAGCGTGACATGACGGCGGCGGGGTCCACGGTACCACCCTCAAGACGCGCAAAAAGCGCGTCTTGTTAAGCGCTCTTGGGGCGCCCAGAAAAAATGGGCTCAAGTCCGCCGAGGGTAGGCCGTTCGCTTTCAGAGCTAGGAGAAGTATGCGCCATCTGAACGTCGCGAAAGTGAGTCTACAGATGCCCAGTCCGCTGACTGGGGAAGGCAAGCTGTACCTCTGGCCCGCCGACTGGGCTGACGCGCCCAGCATGATCTTGCAGCTGGAAACTGCGCAGGTGAGCTATGAGGTGCTGGAGCTGGCGCGCTGCATGGCGGTGAACGTCGACGATGCGTGCATCGTGTCGTTGCTGGACCGCTTGCGACATGCGCACACCGAAGCTCAGCTCGAGTCTACCAAGGTGCTGTTGATGCCAGGGCAAACGCAGCCGGGCCTGATGGATATCCCGCGCGCCGAGTCGCTCAAGAGCTACATCGCCCAAGCGCGCGCGCGTTGGTTGATGGATCTGCTGAACAACGATCGTCTCGACACGCACTTTCAGGCGATCGTGGACGCACAGGACACGACGAAAGTGTACGCCCATGAAGCGCTGATGCGCGGTCACGATGGTGAAGGCGGACTGATCCCTCCGTTTCGCATGATCACCGCCGCACGCGACGCCAAGCTGATGGGGGTCTTGGACACGTTGAGCATCTCCCGCGCCTTCCGTGCGGCAAAAGAGCGCTCGCTCAGCACGCGCATCTTCCTCAACGTGACCCCATCGACCATCACGCGCGACTCCTTCACCGCGCACAAGATCGGTCGAGAGTGCCGCGCCCACGGAGTCGAGCCCGAGAGAGTCGTGCTGGAGCTGATCGAGTCGGAGAGCATCCTCGACATGGCAGCGACGGTGGAGCGCCTGGACACGTTTCGAGCGGCGGGTTTCTCCGTGGCCCTGGACGACGTGGGGGCGGGTTTCTCCAACCTGAATCTACTGCACCAGCTGCGCCCGGATGTGGTCAAACTCGACATGGATCTGACCCGTGACATCCACGCAGACAGCTACAAGGCGGTGGTCGCGACGAAGATCCTGGAGCTCGCCGCTCACCTGGAGATCGCCACGGTGGTCGAAGGCGTCGAGGCGGTGGAGGAGCTCGAGTGGTTCCGCGAACGGGGCGTCACCTTCGCCCAGGGATACCTGATAGGTAAGCCGGCTGCCCAGCCACTGACCCGCGGTCCGAGCCTCTGAGTCGACACTGATCGAGTCCACCCCGGAAGCGTCGCGGGGCGTCGCCTTCTCGCTCACTCCCTGCTATGGCTGGGCCGTGGCTTCCATCGATCCGTCGGCAGACGTTCACGCAGCAAGTATCCCCACGCTCAACCTCGCCGATCTGCGCGGGGACGCCGCCGCACAGGCGCGTGCTCGAGCTGCCATCTCCGAGGCGTTTGGGACCTTTGGCTTGATCTACATCGCCGGGCACGGCGTGGATATCGGCGAGGTCCACCGGCTGTACGATGAGTTCTTGCGCTTCACTTCCCAGGACGCCTCGGTGAAGGAGCGCATGTCGAGCGGCGACATCTGGTACCAGCGCGGTTGGACGCCGCCGAACACCGAGAAGGCGGTGATCGCCGGAGGGCAACCGGACTTCAAGGAGTGCTACTTCGCCGCGCCCCTGGAGACCGATGCCGAGTGCGAGATCCAGTACCCCGAGATCTACGCGGCGAATCGCTGGCCCGAGGGCTTCG
>JAUILJ010000611.1 GCA_030433055.1 Polyangia bacterium | reverse complement strand
CCGACCTGAACGGCGCTCGCACCAGCCAGCATGAACTCCACGGCGTCCTCCGTCGTGAAGACTCCACCGATGCCGATCACGGGGATCTTCAGGGCGCCGACCAGATCCCAAACGATGCGCAGCGCGATGGGCCGGAGCGCTGGGCCGCTGAGCCCACCAGTGCGGTTTGCGAGGCGCACGCGCCCGGTATGGGTGTCGATGGACATGCCACGGATCGTGTTGATCGCGGTGACTGCGTCTGCGCCTGCGTCTTCACACGCTCTTCCCACGGCCACGATGTCTCCAGCTTCCGGGCTCATCTTGACCCAGAGGGGGAGCTTGGTCGCAGCCTTGCAGGCGGCGGTGACTTGAGCCGCGAGCTTGGGATCGCGTCCGAACTCGATTCCGCCTTTGCTCACGTTTGGGCAGCTCACGTTGAGCTCGATCGCGGCGATGCCGGCCTCGGCCTCCAGGCGCGCGGTGATGGCCACGAAGTCTTCGACAGAGCTGGCGAAGATGTTCGCGACCACCGTGACTCCGCGCTCGCGCAGGATTGGTAATTTTTCCTTGCAGAAAAATTCGACACCCACGTTCGCGAGCCCGATCGCGTTGAGCATTCCGGCCGGCGTCTCGCAGATGCGCTCCGGTGGGTTGCCGGGGCGAGGCTCACGGCTCAGACCCTTGGTGCAGATCCCGCCCAGAGTGGCGACGTCGTAGAAGTCGTCGTACTCCAGTCCGTAGCCGAACGTGCCGGACGCGGTGAGCACTGGGTTCTTCAGCGTGAGGCCACCAATCTGAATGCTCTGGTCGGTCATCGCTCACCTCGCTCGATGCGCCGCGGGGCGTGGTTCCCCTCACCCCAGTCGATGCTGCGGGCGTCGATGCAGGGTCCGTCGGTGCACGCGTAGAGGTAGCCGCCCCCAGTACGCTTCACTGGGCAACCGAGGCACACACCGTAGCCGCAGGCCATCGGCGTCTCGAGCGAGGCGACGCAGCGAATATCACGCTGAGCACACAGCTCGGCGACCGCGGCCATCATGCGATCAGGGCCACACGTGAAGACCTCCACGTCGTCGGCGAGCAGCTCCGGCAGCGCGAGGGTGACGCGCCCTGCGGCGCCGCGGGAGCCGTCCTCGGTGGTGATGTAGAGCTCACTCACGTCGGCGAGCTCCTCGTTGAGTGGCAGGTCGCGGTGGGAGCGACCGCCGTACACGGCGATCGGCTTCTGACCCTGGCCGTGGAGCTCGCGTGCCAGATACAAGAGCGGCGCTACCCCGACACCGCCGGCCACTAGCAGCGGGCGTTTCCCCGGGGTTGCGCCTGGCCAGGTGTTGCCGAGGGGGCCCAGGATCTCGAATGGCTCGCCGGGGACGGCCCGCGCCATGCGGATGGTCCCCTCGCCAAAGACCTTGATCAGGATGGACGGGCGAGTGCCCCCGGTGAGGTAGCTCATCGGGCGCGGCAGCAGCGGGGCGTCGCCCCACTCTGCGCCACGCACCATGGCGAATTGCCCGGGAAGCGCGTCCATGCCTTCCGGCACGTCGAAGGTCAACACGTGGTACGCGTTGCCCATGCTGTCACGCCGCAGCAGCGGCGCGGTGACTTGGCGCCGCGGAGTGCGGCTCGTAGAGGAGCTCGAAGGTTCGGGCATGTTGTCGAGGGGTCAGGCGCTGAGGTTGATCTCGTCGCGGCCTGGTTGGACTTCACCAGATTCGGGGTCGAGGGTCACCATCATCTCGATGGCATCTTCACCGGAGTCTGAGTAGTAGCCGCGCCGCACCCCGATGGCACAAAAGCCGTTGGAGCGATAGAGCCGGATGGCTGCAGAGTTGGATCGGCGCACCTCTAGCACGATCAGGCGCGCCCGCATCTGAGCGGCGAAGTCCAGTAGTGTCACCATCAACGCTTGCCCTATGCCGCGACGTCGGAGTTGCGGACGAGTCGCGATGTTGATCAAGTGGACTTCGTCGGCCACCGCCCACGCCAGGAGGAAGCCAGCGACCTCCGATGGTTCGTCTCGTGCGACCCACACGCGGGCTACGTCTCGCGTGAGCTCTTCGGCATCCACCGGGGTCTCGACCTCCGCTGCGATGTCGAGCACCGCGGAGTGATCCGCGGGGGTGAGACGACTGATCTGCATTGCCGCTCAGGGTCCCCGCGCTTCGGCCAGACTGCAACCGCGTTCTAGGTCTTGCTGCCTCTGGCGCTGGGTGGTGCGCTCGATGCGGCGCCACTTGCAACCACCTGCGCACGCAACGCCACCACCGGCCCATGGAGCACCAATCCGAGCTGCCCACCCCGGCGCAGGACGGCACCGGAATAGGGACCGAGCCGAGCGATGCGCGGTGGTACTGGGTGGATGTTCACAGTCTCTACCGGCAAGACTCGACTCACCGCCAGGTACACTGGAGTCAGACCCGCGATATCCAGCTCGATCGCGCTGCCGAGCGGTTTCTTGCTGGGAGCCAGGCCCAGACAGCGCGCCAGGGAGACGGCGTCGATACGCGGCGAGTTTCTCACCACTCGGCGCGCGTACATCACGGGCAGCGCGAAACACTGATCGTCGTGTGTGAGCCACACGGTGTCGATCAAGCCGCTCTCCGCAGGCAGCTCGATGAGCGCCCGCGCGCCGCGCGGTGCGCGGCTCATCAGGTGCAAGGTACCCCCGAGCTTTGCCAGCACCGCCTCGGCCATGGGGAGCCCTACGCCGCGCCCCCCGAAAGCATCCGCATATTGCCGCGTGGAAACATAAGGGGTCAGGGCGGCGCTGGCGGCGTCGACTCGAGCGGTGTCCGGCACCAGGGCCTGGAGCCCCTCCACGTCGAAGCCGCGGCCGTCATCTTCGACGCTGAGCCTGAGCCAACCGCCGACGCGACTCGCCTCCAACCAGAGCTGCCCGCGACCGCGCTCCGGGAAGGCATGGGTGATCGCGTTGCGCACCAGCTGCAACGTCGGGTCGAGCAAGCGCTCCGCCAGGCGGCGGTCGATTGGTAGGTCCCCGCCCTTGAGTTGCACCCGAACTTGCTTGCCCTGCTGTTCCGCCAGCTCCAGGGCCGCAGATTCCAGCCGCCCCAGGAGCCAGCGCAGGCTCGTGCGCCGCAGCTGTGTCAGGTCACTTCGCGTGCTTGCTGTTTCTGTGCGGATGCGCTCGCTGCTGAGTCGCATGGCTTGAACGCCGCGTGCCGCCCAGCCCGCCGACGTGTTGAGGCCTCGCGCTACCTGCTCCACGAGACGCAGCGCTGCTTCCGGCGCTCCCCAGGGCCGCGGAGGCCCGATCATGCGCAGCGCTTCGTTGAGGAGCTCCTGTTGCTGGCGTGAACGGCCGCCGAACTGGGCTGCGAGATCGGCGGCGCGGTTCAGATCGTCGTGCACCTGTTCCATGCGCTGCAAACGATCGAGCAACGCGTCCAGGGCCTGCTCGGGCACCTGCAGGCTGCCCGCGCTTGGCTCCGGTTGGAGCCGTGGAGCCCGCTTGGAGCTCTCGGGAGGGGAGCTCTCCGGGGCGCTCCGCGCCAGGCGAGCGAGCGTCAGCAGGGCGCGCCGCGGATCGTCGAGCAACGCCGCCAGGACCGCGCGGTGACGCGCGGCCTCTACCAGGAGCTGCCTCTCTCGCTCGGTATTTCCCCGCGAGTTCAGGATGTGCTCTTCGAGGCCGTGGCAGTACCAGGTCGTGATGTTGTCACCTTCTGCGCTGGCGGCGCTCTTGAGGCTGTGCACCAAGCGGTACACGTCATCGAGAGCACTGGGTTCTAGACGTGGCGCAGCCAGGAGCGTATCGAGGCTGGCGATGCGCTCCCGCATCGCCTCCAGGTACTCGACTCGGTGCGCGCGGGACAGCGGCTGCAGCCCAAATGGGGGAGCTGGCCAGTGGGTGGCGAACGCTGGTTGTCCCTTGCTGAGTCGAACCGCTGCCTGGCTCAGGACTTCGCGCACCGTTTGAGTCGCGCCGTGCTCGCCCGCGCGCAGTCGACCCCCGAGCTGATTGAGCACCAGCGCGAGCTCTGACTCACCCGCCATCGCGGCTGACCCACGCAACGCGTGAAGCACACTGCGGGCCTGAGCAGGATCGTCGCTGGCATGGGGCAGGCGCCGGCCAATCTCCGTGGCCAACAACCGCCTCAGCTCGAATTCCTCAGCCTCGCTCATCTCGCTTCGTTTCCCTGCGGTGATACGTCAGGCGTCGTTTCGGCTGAGGCCTCGCAGTACGTTCTTGAGCTCGGCGATCGCCGGTAGCAATGGCTCGAGAGCGCCTGCAGCCGAGCCCTTCGTGCTCAGCTGGCCGAGCGCCGCGAGCAAGCCTTCAGCGTGACGTGCGGCCTCGGCGATGTGCTTTGCGAGCTCTGGGTCGGTGCCGGTGACACGCTGCACGCGGCGCCCCAGCTCCTGTACGTCGTCGTTGAGCTGTCGACTGGCAGCCTGGGCGCTGAGGAGTTCGTTGGCGATGTCCTGAGCGTGGGCCTGAGCCGTCTCGAGGTTCGAGAGCGCGTCTTCCCGCTCCGACTCCAGGTGTGCGACCTGCACGCCGTACGCCTCGGTCGCCTCCAGGCCCCGCTCAACCAGAGCGCGCACCTCTTCAGCCACCAGTAAGAGCGGAGTTCCAGCAGGCTCACCGAGCCGCGCGCCCTCGAGACCTGCGTTGAACGCGATCAGCTTGATGCGGTCCAGCGCGTCCTTGATCGGCGCCGCGCTGGACTTCATCTCGCGCAGTCGCTCGTTCGTCCGGTGCAGGTGCTGGCGCACGCCGTCGAGTGCGCTTCGCTGCTGCGTGGCCTTCGCCCCTGCGCCGCCCAGCAGGCTCATGGTGCGGGAGCTGCTTTGCACGAGGGTCTCGTGTTGCTCGAAGAGCCGCGCGTCATCGATCGCGCTGCTCTTCTTCGCTTCGCGGCGCTTGCTAGCGTTCGCCAGCCAGCCCATCAAGTCGCCGACGAGTGTTCCGCCGGTCTGGGGTTTGAACATCGCGCATCCTCCCTCTCGAGCCTACTCCAAAGCGTCCACGAGGAGCGCCACGTCCAGCGCCTCCACCGGCTCCCCTCGAAACTCCACGCTCGCGCCGTCCAGGCGCTTGAAAGCACCGCTCGACAGCACCGTCACGCCGCTCACGCCGATGGTCTCCGTCGCGCCCTTGGCCGGCTCTGGCTCGACGCCGGGAGTCAGCGACTCCCACAGCTCGCACACCACGATCTCCGATGTCGTGGCGCCGAGGGCCACAACCGGGATCACGCTGCCACCGATCAGCGCCATGCCCAGGTGCGAGTTCGGCACACTGGAGATGGTCGCACCTCGCACGACCCGCTGAGCAATCCGTGCGGATAAAAACGCGCGGGTCGCTGCGCGCCGGGAGTCCGGAAAGAACTCCAGCACCAGGCCGTAGGCCCTCGCGCCCTCTGGGCCGAACTGACTGCGGTCGGGCTGATCCACCATGGTCCTGGGCTAGCTGCGGAAGCGCACGGCTCG
>JAUILJ010000002.1 GCA_030433055.1 Polyangia bacterium | reverse complement strand
CGCGCCGGTTGGACAAACCTGCCCGCAGAGCACACAGGAGAACTCGCAGTAACCGATACGGGGGATCAGGATCGGCGTCCACAAGCCCTCGATGCCGGCCTCGAAGAACGCCGGGTGCAGGGCGTTGTTGGGACACACCTTCATACACTCGGCGCAGCGAATGCAGCGCTCGAGGAACTCCCGTTCCTCCACGGAACCCGGCGGCCGAATGACCTTTTCGCTGTAGGCCTTGTCAGGCCAGTTGGCGATGCGCATCGCGGGAATGCCGATCGCCCCTGCGCCGACCGCGGCCAGCGCCGTGCGCCGCTCGAGGTTTGGCTTGGTGAGGGTGCCCTTGCGATTCGGCAGGAAGCGGAACTTGATCACGTCCTCGGGGCACGCGTTCTCGCAGTTGAGGCACATGTGGCACTCGTCCTGCCGATGCTTCACCCCTCCCTGGGGGCTATCCGCGCCCTGACAGTTGACCAGGCAGAGGTTGCAGTCGGTGCACTTGGCGTGGTCCTTCTCCATGCCGAACAGCGCGAAGCGGGAGAACACCCCGAGGAACGCGCCCAGCGGGCACAGCGCGCGACACCAGAACCGCGGGATGAAGCGGTTCATGAACAGGATCGCGACGAGGAAGAAGATGATGAACCAGGTCTGATGGAAGTAGAACTGCTTCGACGTCCAGACCGTCTGCGCGAGGAAGTCTTGAGTGCCGTCTGCGGCGACCTGCAGCGGGCGCACGTTGGTGTCGGCGATGGCCGTCCCGCCATGGATGCCCAGGTACTGAAGCGCGGGCAGCACTCCAAGGCCGACGGTGCGCACGGCGACGCAGATGGGGTCGAGCAAGCCGCCGATGGCGCTCCCTGCAGCGGCTGCCGCAAGGAAACCGAGCATCAGGTAGTACTTGCCCGACTGCCACCACTTGGTCGTGTTGGCGGTGACGCGCTTGTTCCCCTTCACGTAGCGCGACGGGAAGATCCACGCGAAGAAGTGATGCATCGTACCGCAGGGGCAGATCCAGCCGCAGAACACCCGACCGAAGACCAGCGTCAACAGCAAGATCCCCAGCGACCAGGCGATGCCTCGATAGATGGTGTGCGTGGAGAGCAACGTCATCGCGCCGACGAAAGGGTCCGCCGACAAGAAGATTTCCACGGGGTAAGGCAGGCGCACGGCCTCCCCGGACTCCGCCGAGAACGTCCCACGAAACGCCGTCTGGAAGAGGAAGTACAGAAACAGCGAGATGAAGGAGACTTGGGAGATGCGTCTCACCCAAACCAAGATCCGGATGCCCTTGCGCGCGGGGATCCCGGACCCTGGGCGCTTCTTCTTGGGCTTGGCCACCTTCGCCGGGGGGTTAGACGCGGTAGGTGCAGCCGCACCTGACGCACCCGCCGCGGCTGTGGGCTGGGTGGCACTGCTGGCCTTCGAGCCACAACCGCCGCTCGCCCCACACCCGCAAGAGCCTTTCCCGGCGGAACCAGAAGTTGCACCACTCGAACTCGGGGCAGGCGCCGAGCCCAGCTCCGCGAGCCCCTGGGACAGGGCCTGCTCGGTCGTGACCTCATCCAGCGCCGGCACTTCACCGGCCGAGCCAAGCCAGGGGATCGGCGCTGGAAGATCGCCCTGAACCGAGCCGAAGCTGGCGCCTGGCGGCAACTCTCTGCCGCGGTTCGCCGCACGGGTAGCGCCCGAAGCGCTATTCGGTGAGGTGGCCGGAGTGTGCATCGTTCCTCGTGCGAGCCGCTAGGTGCCTTCGAGGTCAAACCTCGACGACCCGCAGCTCCTTCCAGTTCATGTTCCCGATGCCGCGTTCGTGGCCCATCGCCAGGTACTTCACGTTCTCCGGCTTCTCTCCGATCAAGGTGCAGCCGTAGGCGTCCGCAGCGACCTGATCCAGGCTCGCGATGACCTGGTGCATGTCCTTTGCGTCGTCGATGTTGCCTCCCTGAGGGCCGTTCCGCATCAACACGCGAGTCGCATCGACCACGGTCAACGTGGGGCGCATGAAGGTCGCCAGATCAGCGATGCTGGTATTGATGTTCTGATGCAGCCGGTTGCGGCGACCACCCAGCACGCCGTACCAGTTCTTCATCGCCGCCGTGTACTTCGAGAGGTTGTGATGCTTGGCCACCGGCATGTTGATGACCTTGTCGGCGTTCACCAGCGGCGTGTAGACGGGCCACTGATCGAGCACATCACCCCGCATGCGCATCTCGCGGAAACGGTGTTCCGCGGGGAGAATAACCGTCGCTCCCAGCGCATGCGCCGCACGCCAGATCCCGGAACGCTGAAAGCAGCGATTGGGCTCGTTGCAGGACGCATCGGTCACCACGACCTTGGATGCTCCAGCATCGAAGACCATCTTGACCACCGCGGCGACCACCAGCGGGTTCGTGTTGGCGGCGTGGGCGGGCTGGCGATCCCAGCCGATGTTCGGCTTGATCGCGACGACATCGCCTCGGGAAATGAAGCGCTTCATCCCCCCCAACGCCTCCACCGCCAGGGAAACCAAGGTGGCAGGGTCCTGGCTGCTCTTGGCGATCGCCATCACCGGCAGATCCGCCATCGCGACCTGGAAATCGCGCACCTGGCGTTCGCCCACCGGGGTGGCCAGGCCGAATCCGCCCGGATCGTAGGCGAGCTTGGTCATCAGCCCGGCGCCTCCAAGCACTGCGCCCGCCAGGCCGACGCGTGTCAGCGCCTCGCGACGCGGTATCACCACGCGACCTTCACTCGGCGGGTTCGGAGAAGACGGATCACGCCCCATGGGGCTCACCTTGATCCAGGAATGACGTAACGTCAAGTTTGTTCATGTGCTTAATATTGTTTGGGTTTTCGTGATTCTTCCCCAAATTGAGCCAAGCTGCCACGGGGTTTCGCCTCGACCGGCGCGCAGCTCGACTGGCCACAGCCGTGGGCGCGAAACACAGTATCCCTCAACCCCTGAGCCCTCGCGAGCAATCCGCAGCTCGAAACACCACTGAACAGCCGCACTGAAGCGCCTGGCGAAGGAGCCAGAATCGCTCGGCGACGGGTTGTGCACCTGCAGATTGGGAGCTAGGTTCCGCGTCCCTTTGCCGCCGGAGTGCTGCACTTGGCACTGTGGCGAGCATGGCAGAGCGTGGGCTTACAACGCGGCCTACGAGAGAGCGAGCCAATCATGAAAGCTGAAATCCACCCCAACTACGACGTCGTCAGCGCAAGCTGCGCCTGCGGCAGCACCTTCCAGACGCGTTCGACCTCAAAAGAGCTCCACGTCGATGTGTGCTCCGCGTGCCACCCGTTCTTCACGGGCAAGCAGCGCCTGGTCGACACCGCCGGCCGCATCGACCGGTTCAAGAAGAAGTACGGCAAGTAGTCGAACGCGCGCACAGCGCAGACGAACCGTGGGCCCCGCTGCGACGCAGCGCCGGGCCCATCGGTGTTTTGTCCAGCTTCGAGGTGCCCATCTGCCGGCCCGGCGCGCGCGCGCTATATTGAAGAAATGAGCGCCCCGACCGAGACAACCAACGCCCCGCGACCGCTGGTCGGAGGACAAGCGTTGCTCGAGGGCGTGCTGATGCGCACCCCAGAGCGCGCGATCGCGGTGGTGCGCCGCCGCAATGGGAGCCTGGTCGAGCGAGAGATCCCGGTGCCCCGAAGAGCGCAGACCCGGGCTGGTCGCATCGTCCATGCGCCGTTCATGCTGTTGGACGCCCTGCGCATGGGCAGCACGGCTCTGCAATTTTCCGCAAGGATTTATGAGGAGGACGAGCGGGGCAGCGCGCCCAACATCGGCGCGATGCTCTTGCTGCTGTGGATCGGCGGCGGCCTGACCGACGACATCCCCAGCGCACCCGCCCCGAGCGCAGCGCCAGCTCGAGCCCCGGGCCCCCCCACTCTGGCGATAGAACAGCTGACGCTGCGCCACATGGTGCCGATGGCGATCTCGGCGCTGTTCGCCCTGGGTGGGCTGTTCGCGCTGCCGCAGGCAGTGGCGTGGCTCGGTTCCTGGCTCCTGGGTCTGCTGGGAGTGAGCGTGCCGGTGACGGGATTCGTGTTTCAGCTGCTGACGGTGGGCAGCCTGCTGGTCGGCGTCGCGACGTATGTGAGCCTGCTGGGTCGCATCAAGGAGATCCGCAGGCTGTTCATGTTCCACGGGGCCGAGCACAAGAGCGTGCACGCCTTCGAGCAGGATCTGCCCTTGCGCGTCGAAAACGCGGGACGCCAGACGCGGCTTCATCCGCGTTGCGGAACCAGCCTGATCGTCACCTTGGCGATGCTCAGTCTGCCGTGGTTCTGGGCGCTGGCCAGTGGCCTCACGTGGTTCGACCTGGGCAGCGTCTGGGCCAATCTGGCGCTGCTCGGCCTGAAGCTTGCGTCTGCGCCCGCGTTGCTCGCCCTGAGCATCGAAGTGCAGCGGTTGATCGCACGGGACGCCAGGCCACTTCGAGTGCTACGAACGCCGGGCTTCGCGTTTCAGCGGCTCACGACTCGAGAGCCAGCAGCGGATCAGCTCGAGGTTGCGTTGCACGCCCTGCGCCGAGCACTGGCCCAATAGCGCACCTCACCCCCCGA
Organism: Polyangia bacterium; assembly: GCA_030433055.1. Classification (GTDB taxonomy): domain Bacteria; phylum Myxococcota_A; class Polyangia; order Polyangiales; family Polyangiaceae; genus JAHBVY01. The sequence goes on along the minus strand of JAUILJ010000002.1, from coordinate 27,064 downwards.
TCATCCAGCTCCTGCGCAGACTCCCGCTGGTGCGAATCAGGTAGTCTGCGCCCAATCCCCCAGAAGCAGCGCGAGCGCTGCCCAGAGACTCCGAACCATGATCCCCGTCGACAAGCTCCAACAGGTGGAGCGCCGTCAAACCGAAATCGACGCGCTGATGTGCGACAGCAAGGTGCTGGCCGACAGCAAGCGTCTGCAGGACTTGAACCGCGAGCGCACGCGCATCTTGCCCATCGTTCAGGCGTTTCAGAAGTGGCGTCAGATCGAGAAGCAGATCGTCGAAGACAAAGAGGCGCTCGACGATCCAGAGCTGGGCCCGCTCGCGAGGGAAGAGCTACCCCAGCTCGAGGAGGAGCTCGAGGCGGTTGAGCAACAGATCCGCGTCCTCTTGTTGCCGCAAGATCCGGCGGACGAGAAGAACACCATCCTCGAGATCCGTGGCGGCACCGGAGGCGAAGAGGCCGCGCTGTTCGCCGCTGACTTGTTCCGCATGTACGCTCGCTATGCCGAGCATCGCGGGTGGAAGGTCGAGATCCTCACCAGCAGCGAGGCGAGCGCTGGCGGCTACAAGGAAGTCATCGCGCTGGTTAGCGGGGACCGCGTCTTCTCCCGGCTCAAGCTGGAGGCCGGCGTACATCGCGTGCAGCGCGTCCCGACCACCGAGACTCAGGGGCGCGTCCACACCTCGACCGCCACGGTCGCGGTGCTGCCTGAGGCGGAAGACGTCGAGATCGAGATCGACGAGAAGGACCTGCGATACGACATCGCACACGCTTCCGGGCCCGGAGGGCAGTCGGTCAACACGTCCAACAGCGCCGTGCAGATCACCCACTTGCCAACGGGTATGGTGGTCAAGTGCCAGGACGAGCGCAGTCTGCTGAAGAACAAGCAACGCGCGCTGAAGGTGCTGAAGAGTCGCCTGCTCGACATCGAGCGCCAGAAGCAGGCGGACGCCATCCGTGACGAGCGCCGGGGAATGGTCGGTGGCGGGGAACGTTCAGAGAAGATCCGCACCTACAACTTCCCCCAGAACCGCCTCACGGATCACCGCATCGGACTCACACTCTACAAGTTGGACCGAGTCGTCGAGGGGGATCTCGACGAGTTGCTCGACGCAGTGGCATCCTGGCAGCAGGCGGAACGCCTAAGAGGCCAGGAGACTAGCGGAGAGTGACGGAGCAACGGCTCGATAGCGACGCGCTGCTGTGCGCCCTGGTGCTGGTGCCCACCAGCTTCTCCAGGAATCGCTTCTACGACCTCTTCGAAGGCCCCGGGGGCAAGCGAGTGCGCCGCCGTGCGAAGCGCCTGCGGGGCCTTATCCGCCAGTTGCTGGGTCGGGGGAGAGAGCAGGCTGAGATTGTCGGCCGGCAGGAGCTAGAGGACGGCAGCGTGCTCATGCGTTTCCGCGTGGATAATTTGGGCTTCCAGCGTACGACTTCGCTCAGCCCGCTCGAGATGAGCATCGTGAATTTCGCTCTGCACCGCGCCGGCAAGCAGGAGCTGCCCCGCGAAGATCGAGAGCGCGTCGAAGGAGCGCTGCTGCGCCTCGCGCCTCACACGCTCGACGGAGGCGTGGAGAGCCGCCCGCCAGGCTCCAACCCCTAGCCGCGGCGTCCGCTAGCTGCGCGCTTCTGTGGGCCTGGGCGCTTGCTCGGGGCTCTGCGTATCCCGAAGCTCTGAAACGAGGCTTGCGGCGACCTCCTGGCCAAGGCCAAGGCGAGCGAAACGCTCGGGGTCGACTCCAATACGAGCGACCCCATCGCCGAGCACCGCGTCCACGCACGCATCGGCGATCATCACCAGCCGCACGTGGGGCTCGTGCTCGGTGTCTGAGTCATGATGTGCGGCGCAGCAGTCGACTATTTCCGCAGGGAGTCTCCAGGCCATCGCGACCTCGGCGCCAGCGCTGGGGTGGTAGCGCTCGACCAAGCTGCGGACCAAGCGCAGGTTCTTGGTGGGCGGCAGCTTGGCCAGCAGGCGGTAGATGCGTGCTTCCCCGATATCGTGAAGCAGGCCACACATATAGTCGTACTCGAAGCGCTGACCGAGCCGTTTGGCAGCCAGGCGAGCTGCGGCCCCTGCGAGCACCGAGCGCTTGAACGAATACGCCACCTGCGACTGGAAGTTGCCCACGCCCTGCGTCGACGCGCCGTACACGACCTGGAACAACAGGTCGCGAGTGGTCGCGAGGCCGAGACGGATCACGGCGTCTCGCGTGGTAGGCGCTGCATAGCCCCGGTAGTAGGCGGCGGAGTTCGCGACCGATAAAAACCGTGCGGCAATTGGCGGATCACCATCGATCAGGTCCGCCAGATCGCGCGGACCGGTGCTGGGGTCGTTCGCCAGCTGCAGCGCGCTGGCCGCGACCTGAGGCAGCACCGGGAGCGAGGTGACGCCGTTGCGCATCAATCGCAAGAGGCCCTTCTCCAGACTGGACTGAGGCGCTTCAGCCACGGGTAGGACCAGGCTCATCGCCGACCTCCGATGACAGGGAACAAGGAGGGGCGCTCATGCCCGGCGCTCACCGCTGGATGGGTCGGGGGGAGCACCTTGAGCACGGTCTGCGAACGACCCAGGGATGTGGCGCTCTCTCGAGGCGCGACCACCGTGCGATTGCGCCCGCTGCGCTTGGCATCATACAGCGCCTCATCGGCCCGCTTGATCAGCTCGTCCAGGGTCTCGTCGTCGCGGCGCGCGTCGTACACCGCAACCCCGATGCTGATCGTAACCTGCTCCAGCTCATGCCTCGCGAGGTCGATCGCGCTCACGCTCTTGCGGTGCCGTTCGGCAACCAGCCGTGCAGATTCCTGTCCCGCGCCTGCAACCAGGACCATGAACTCTTCGCCGCCGTAGCGTCCCAGCGCGTCCCCGGGACGGATGCCGTCCTTCAGACAGCGGCTCACCTCCCGCAGCACTTCGTCGCCCACGTCGTGTCCCCGCGAGTCGTTGATCGCTTTGAAGTGATCGACATCAAGGAACAGAATCGCGAAGCGCTCACACCCGTCGTAGTACGCGCGCAGCGCGCTCTCCAGGGTCCGGCGGTTGTGCAGGCCAGTGAGAAGATCGATCTCCGCAGAGCGCCGCAGGTGGTCACGCTCGCGGCGGAGCCGACGGAGAGCGTCACGGAAACGCTTGTTCCTCAGCTGCACCTGAATGCGCGCCTTGAGTTCATTGTGGCGCTCGGGCCGCGCGATGAAGTCATCGGCGCCCGCCAGCAGGCCTCCCGCCACGAGGCCCTCGTCGGTGTCTCCGCTATCGCTCACCAGCATGACGGGAGTCGCGCGTTGCATGTCGGAGGCTCGCAGCTCGCTGCACACCTCGAGCCCGCTCAGCCCGTTGAGGTCGACTCCGAGCAGGATCAAGTCGGGCTCCCACTCGGCTACGACACGAAACACGTCATCCACGTCGTCGATGGCCAGGCACTCGTGTCCGAGCACCGCCACCGCGGCCTTCAGCTCGTCGGCTTGTCCAGGCGCTGCGACCGCGACGAGGACTCGGGCGTTGGACTCGGATCTGGGAGGACTGGTGGAGAACTGAGGAATCATGGCGCTCGCGGCGCCCAAACGGCTCACGACCGTTCGTGAACCTGCGGCCCGTGCTCGGCGGCGCGAACCACAACTCAGGCGACGAGTCTTAGAACGGCAGCGGCGACCAAGGCTTGAGCAGGCTTAGTTGCAGCTCACAACGGGGAAACCACCGCGTTCGTTGCACTCACAACCCGCCCCGAGCGCTTGCTGAACGCAAGCGCAGGTCGCTGAGTCCGCACACTCGGCGAGCCAGCCGCAGCCTGCGCCCCCCGCCGCCGACTCGTTGCAGAAGTAGCCCGTTGGGCACACTCCCTCTCCACACGTGACGCAGGAACCGTCCGCGCAGGGGTCGCTCGCCTCCCCACCGCTCAGCGAACCCGGTTCGCCGCTCGTCCCGTCGCCAACCGTCTCGCCGCCCTCCGAGCGGTCGCCAGGTTGCTCCGCCCCCGGCGTGCTGCCGCCACAGCCGCACTGCAGCAACAGCGCAAGGGCGCCAGCGAAGAACCAGGTTCGCCGAGAAATGCTCACGGTTGCCCGGTATACCGAGAGCTGCGGACCTTGCACAAGCGGGGCCTTGGTCCCGGGGTTCATGACCGCTACAAGAGCGCAGTGGATGTAGCTCGTGCCCTCAAAGAAGCCAGCGGCGTGCGTTGCTCGACGGACGCCGCTGATCGCGTCGCCTATGCGCGGGACCTTTGGCCCAAGAAGCTGCTCGATATTCGCGCTGGGCGCGTCGCCGAGAACCGCCCCTTGGCAGTGGCGTGGCCAGAAACCGGCGAACAGGTGGCCAACGTGGTGCGCATGGCACGCGAGGAGGGCCTCTCATTGGTCCCGTTCGGCGCAGGCAGCGGTGTGTGCGGTGGGGTGCTTCCGGATCCGACCAGCATCGTGTTGGACCTCAAGGGGCTCCGTAGCTGGACCATCGACGAAGCTGCTCCCCTGATCGACGTTGGCGCAGGCGCCATGGGGATCACGCTGGAAGAAGACATCCAGCGCCGGGGCCAAACGATCGGGCACTTTCCATCCAGCATCTTGTGTTCGACCGTCGGAGGCTGGATCGCGGCGCGCGGCGCCGGTCAGTGCTCGGGGCGCTACGGCAAGATCGAAGACATGGTGGTCAGCCTGGAGATGGTCACCGGGCGTGGTGAGTTGGTCGAGCTGCAGCGACGCCAGCTCGGGCCCAATCTGATCCCGCTCATCGTGGGTAGCGAAGGCACCCTCGGAGTGATCACCCGCGCCAAGCTACGCCTCCACGACGCACCGCGCTCACGCTCCTTCATCGCGTATGAGTTCCCCTCCACAGAGGCCGGATGGGAGGCGCTGCGCCAGCTGTTTCAGGCGGGGCTGCGGCCCGCTGTTTCGCGACTCTACGACCCGGTAGATTCGTTCTTCCTCAAGCAGGGGGCAGTCAAGAAACCCCAGTCGAGCCACGCTCCGAAGAAGGCTTCGGGGGGGAGCAAGCAGCGCATGCTCCGCGGCCTGCTGGGCAAACCCGGAGCGCTCAACTCGCTGATCGAAGCCGCCGAAGGCAATCTACTGGGTGGCGCGACGCTGGTGGTGATCTTCGAGGGTGAAGCGGAGGCCACCGCAGAAGACGCGGACCAGGCGATCAAGATCTGCAATCGCTTGGGTGGCAAGACCCGAGGAGAGGGACCCGCACGCCACTGGCTCGAGCACCGATATAGCGTCAGCTACCGGCAGTCACCTGTGTTTCGAATGGGCGCGTTCAGCGACACGATGGAGGTCGCCGCGCCGTGGTCCAAGCTCGGTACGCTCTATGACGCGGTCAGAGCAGCCCTTGGCAAGCACGTCCTCGTCATGGCCCACCTCAGCCATGCGTATCCGGACGGATGCAGCATCTACTTCACCTTTTCGGGTACAGCTGCGGACGATGAGAAGGCCAGCGCGAAGTACGAAGGCGCTTGGCGCGACGCGATGGACGCTGCCATTGGCGCTGGCGGCACCTTGAGCCATCACCACGGCGTCGGTCGCAGCAAGGCCCCCCGCCTGGGACGCGAGCTCGGGTTCGGCGTCGAGTTGGTGCGCAGGCTCCAACGCAGCCTGGATCCTGACCAGATCCTCAACCCCGGCAACTTGCTGCCGCGAGAAGACGCACCCCAGGACTGGAGCCGCGCTCTAGACGAAGCAAAGGCACCACTGGGCATCGATACTCACAGCCTCCTGGGAACTTTCCGCGGGGAACAGAGCCTGCGAGTAATCGAGGAGCAGCTGGAGACGGTCGGCCTCTCGCTCCGACTTGGTGCAACAGACATGCACCAGTCCCTCGCTACTTGGCTCGCAGCGGGCATGCCCGGAGCGCGCGACCCCTACGCCGATCCGGTGGAGCAACGGGTCGCTGGTCTGGTTGCCCGCCTGCCATCGGGTGAGACGCTTGGGATCCGTCCAACACCCCGGCGAGCCGTCGGCCCAGACCTTGGGGCGCTGGTCTACGGGATGGCTGGCCGCTGCATGGCCGTTGAGCAAGCGACGTTGTGCGTTCAGCCCAGGCAGGGATCGGTGTCGCGCGAGCTAGCCTTCGACTACCCGCGAAATCCCTCAGCCAGCCCCGAAGAAGAGCGCTTGGTGGACGCGATCATCGATGGCATCGCCCACCCTTCGAGCTGAGCAGCTGCGCCGCTACGCGGCCCCGCTGAAGAATTCGCAGCTCACTCGTCGCCCTTGGGCTTCTGCGCCAGCACGATAATGCTCGGCGAGTTCGGCCCGAAGAATACCCCTGGCGTGGCGACCTGACCGCTAGCGTTGCGAATCAAGAAGCCCACGTCGTGAAGCAGCTTGCCCAGCTCGTGCAAACTATATAGCCGCACGGAATAGTTGCATTCCTTGGACCGGCCATCATCCAGCATCACCGTACGCTTGACCTTCAAGCGACTGGTGATCCAGTCCACGTGCGCGTCGTCCATGCACACGCACCCGTCGCCCTCGAACCAGACGGAGCTGGGAGTCTGAACGGCGACGTAGTCACGATTGATGATATCGAGCAAGAACGTGCCGCCTGGTCGTAGCGCACGGAAGATGCGCTGCGCGACGTTGATGTTCTTCTCTTCTTCGAAGTAACCGAACGCCGAACTCCAGCAGTAGACACCGTCGAAGGTGTCTTCGAACGCCATCTCGCGCATGTCGCCCTGGAGGAAGTTGAGCTTTTGCCCGCGCTCCTGTGCGATCTCCTGAGCCTGCGCGAGCATGGTGATCGACAGGTCGTAGCCAACGACGGCATAGCCCCGGGAGGCGAGCTCGACGGCGTGCTCCCCCGAGCCGCACGCGAGATCCAACACGACACCGCCCCGGGCCACGCCGAGGGACTGCTCGATGAAGTCCACCTCTGCAGCGATCTGCTTGGGCTTCGGGGTGAAGATCGCGCGCCCGAAGTCGTCGCCAAACAGCTCTTCCCACCAGGGGCGCACCTTGCGCTTCTGCTGCGCCTCCTTGACGGCGCGCTCCTTGTCCACCGATGTGCGAGGGGGCGGCGGACGCTTCGCGCGCTTGGGCGGCGGCGGGGGCTTGGCCTTGGCCTCCCCCTCGGGACCCGTCGCAAGATCACCCTCTTCGAGCTCTTCGGCTTCGACGTCCTCCAGCGGTTCGTCTTCGTCATCCGTCACCGGCGGACGCTCCGGCTCCGAAATGCTGATGATACGCATCGCCATCAGCGCCGAAGGCGGCGCCGGGGCAACCTCCATCTTGGGCTGGCTCGTCGGCACCTCGTCGTCAGGAATGGTGACGCCCTTGAGCGCCCCAGCCTGCTGCTCCGGCGGGGCAGGCGGGTCGGAGCCCACGACCGGCTCTCCCGAAACAGTACCGCCGCTCTCGGCGCGCTCCGATAGCGCCGCCGACTCTTCCTCGTCGTCCAGCGTCCCTTCCCCTACGGAAATGTCTCCGTCCGACTCCGGGGCTGCGGTGCTGGGATCCGGCGCCTCGTTCTGGACGACAGTGTCGAGCGCCTCTTCTTCCTGATCCGAACCCGCGGTGACATCGACGTCCTCTTCAGCCTCGCGGGAAGCGGGCGGAGGAACCGAAGCGGGGCGCGGCGGCACCGAAGCGGGGCGTGGTGGCGGGACCGAAGCCGGACGACCCGGTGGCACCGAAGCGGGGCGCGGCGGTGGGACCGAGGCGGGGCGCGGCGGCGGGACCGAAGCCGGACGACCCGGTGGGGTTGACCCCGATTGAGATCCCTGGGGATTCGCCTGGGGCGGTTCGGAGCTCGTCGTTTGGCTCGAAGCGCCCGGCGCGCTCTGTGCTGGACTCGAGCTGGAGAGAGCCTCGTCCACGTCATCGAGTACGTCGATGGTTGGCGTAGGCGGCACGATCGGCTCCGCTGCCGCGAGCCGGCGCGCGCTCGGAGGTGGAGGCGGGATCGAACCACTACGGACCGCGGGTATCCCATCGCTGGACGTTCGACGCGGCTTCGGTGGAGGCTTGCTGGAGAGGCGAGACTCCACGACCACCTCGCTGACCTCTTCTTCGTCGAGATCAGGGATATCCGGCGGAGCCTCATCCTCAAGGGACGTGCTCTCGGACTCCGCGGCCGCTGCGGCAGCAGCTTGCTGTCGCTCTTCGTCTGTCATGTAGCCCCAGTCAACGCCTCACCGTAGCGTACGGGACCCACAGGGCGCGAGATAGTGACTCCTGGCTCCAAGAGCACGACGGCAGTCGAACCTAGATGGAATATTCCAATCTCGTCCCCCGGGCTCACCTCCACCTTCGGTTCGATGGTGTGCACTCCGGGTGGGACTGCAGGATCCGGCAGAACAGACACCGAAATTCGCCCCACGATCATGGCCCCCACCATCACCACGGTGACTCTGCCCAGGTGCTCGGTGTCGACGCAGATCGCGACCCGATTGTTCCGCACGAAGAGCCCTGGCACGTAGCGCTCCCCGATCGAGTTCACGGGGAACAGATCGCCCGGGATCCCCCGGACCAGACTGACGTGACCAGCCACCGGGGAGTGCACTCGGTGATAGTCCCGTGGCGACAGGTAGACCACGAAGAAGGAGCCGCCCTGGTAGCGATCCGCATCGCCGGGCGCGCCCACGAGATCACCGAGGGAGTAGCCTTGGCCCTTGGCGTAGATCCGCCCGCCGCCATCGACGCGGCCCAAGGACGAGAGTTGACCATCGGCAGGGCTGACGACTCGGGCGTCCGCGACCTGGCGTGCCCCGTCCCGGAGCGGGCGGGTAAAAAACGCATCGAACGAAGGATAAGGCGATGCGGTCGGCTGAGCCTCGTCGAGATCCACGCGGTACGCTCGGGCGTAGGTGCCCATCACGACCCGCGAGACCACCTCCGGCAGTTGAGCCTCCGAGAGACGGCCCATCAGACCGCTGATGCGGGCTCGGGGCAAAACTCGGATCAATTGTGCGGCAGCGAAACTGGCAGCGCTCACGGGTTGTTTCAGGCCTCTTGGTAACTCGTGGGTGGGGCTCGGCAAGCTGCCGCTGACCTCCAAGCTTGCGGCTACGCCACCGCCCGCATCGCGCTTGGAGACTTCCGCGCATCGTAGGTTCTAGCGCCGAGCCGAGTCAATCACGGCCAAACCGCCGAGCCGCCTCGCATAGTGAGCGATACGCTTCAGCAAGTTCGCCATCAGTGGATACGGCCTGCTCGGGCTCCCCGCTCTGGGAGTCTCCCTGCTCGCCTGGGTCCGGCTTTGACGCGGGGTGTTGCTCAGGGGCACCGCCACGGGGCTTCCAAAAACCGCCGCAAGCGACGACCTCTGACAGGGGATCCAGCGCCACTCCGAGACGGTAGGCCGCTTTTCGGGCCTCCGGCGATCCCGCGCGCTCGGCCCCGGTGCCGAGGCCAAATCGGGCCCGCAGCGCCCACCAGTGGGCATTCGCCGCGTCCACGTCCTCGAGCTTGCCCACCAGCTCCTTGGCCCGCTCGGTCTTTCCCTGCGCCAACGCCGCGCGCGCCAGCCGAGCTCGCAGCGAGGCATCATCAGGAGACGCATCGAACATCTTGGTCAGCCGGGACTCGGCTGCGGCCATGTGCCCCCGCTCGAACAGCAAGTCGCCAAGGCGCGCATACCGAATCATGTCTTCCGCCCGCTGATGCTGCTTGCGAATCTCGAGCGGCGTGAGCTTCGGCGGCGGCTCCGGCGCCTTCACGTGCGCTTCGAGCCATGTCTGCCAGCGAGAATTCCACTCGGAAAGCGACACTCCGGTAACGCTAGCCAGCGCGGCGTTCGGACCTCGTTCGCCCGTGCCCTTGAGGTCCCTGAGGAGCAGGTGGAAGGCGGGCATGCCATTCTCGCGCAGCCAGAAACCCATGAAGCTCGTGACTTCAGCGAAAGCGACCGATGCCGCCTCGGGGGTGGGCAGCATGGCGATTGAAGAGCCAAGGCCCCCGATCCCAACGGACCGACCCTGAGCCTGAGCGGCGCGTGAGACCCGATCATACTCCGGATCATCGAATGGCTGCTTCTCACGCCACCGGGTCTCTTCGCGCTTTGCGACGCCCTCCTGAAGCCAGAGCGGAGCACGATCCCTCGTAGCGCGTGACAGCGCTAGGTGAGTGATCTCGTGCGCCAGCGTGTCTTCCCAGGGGTACCCCAGGGAAGCGGCGCGGGGGGTGAGCATCGTCACCCGCCCCCAGCGCGCCACAGCGACCGTACCCGTGGTCTCTGCCGCCTCCAGTGGGAGCCCGGTCACCGCCGCCAACGAGAACAAGTCTCGAACCAAATCAATGCGCAGGGGACGCGGCATCTTCACGCCAAGGTCTTGCTCGATGCGAGCGCGCGCTTTCTCCGCGACCTCCGCGATCAGCGGCGCCAACGCTTTGTCCTCGCTGTCCTGGAGCCGCAGCCAGACACCGCGTTCTTTGTCCTCCACGACCAGCCCGCCCACGGTCGTGCCGGTGCAGCCATCGGCTACATCGCGGAAATGCCGGGCATCCTCGGCGTCGGCGAACTGTGGCGAAGCCAGGATGGCCTGGGCGGTCTCACAGTCGCCCAGGTACAGAGCCAAGCGCGCGCGTTCGAACGCAAGATCTCCACGCTGCTCCGCATCCTTGAGCAGCTCTTTTCCGCGCTCAACGTCGAGCTCGATGATCGCGTCCGCCACTTGCCGCGGACTCGTCGCTGAACTCGCGCTGGCAGCGAGCAGCAGCACTGCAAGAACTCCCGCCAGGCGGCCCAGCCATCCGCGACCGAGCGGCGAGCCCACTCGGCGGCTTCCCCGAGGAACGGTGCGGCGCGACCTTGCAGTCATCGCAGCAGTGACTCCGCGTAACGCTTGACCGCAGGCGACATGCGACCAGCCTTCGTCTTGCCCAAGCCCTGCATCACCCGACGGCGGAAAGCCTCCGCGCGCTCCGCTTTGGAGCGCTCCGGAACCTCACCACCGGTCTGAATGCCCTTCCCGTTGGGAGAACTCTCGGGGCTGGGCTGTTTGCTCTCCGATCCCTGGCCTCCAGTGGTCTGCCCCTTGCTGGCCTGCTCGAGCAATCGCTGAGCTTCCCGCTGAAGCTCGAGCGCTTTGTCCCCCTCGCCCTTGCCCAACGCCTTGGCAGCGTCTCGCATGGCCGCCTCGGCGCGCTCCAGCGCCTGAGTGGCGTCCTCGGGCAGCGCGGTCTCACCCTCTTTCCCTCGGGCCCCCAGATTGCCGGCTCTCCGCGCCAGATCTCGCTCGCGTTCGCCCGCTCGTTCCAGCCGGGACTTGGCTTTGTCCTCGGCGCTCTCCTTCAAGCGCTCCAGCGCCTTCTTCGCCCAGTCAAGTTCACGTTTCACGGCAGCTTCCGCGGCCTCCACCGCCGCTCGATTCTCCATCGAGCCATCACGTTTCCGCGAGGCATCTTTCAGTGCCTGCAGCGCGCTCTTTCCCGACTCTACTGCGTCCGATAGCGAGAGCTTGGAGAGCGACTGTGCCATCGCCTCGCCGTGTTCGCGCCCCAGGGCCGCAGCCGCCCGAGCACTGCCAGGATTGGCGCCCGCCATCGGCAGGCCGTTCATGGCCTTGCGGAGATCATCAGCGCGCTCCTTTGCTTCCTTCTCCAGGTCGCTCATGTCGACGCTCTGCTCGGCCTCCGACAGCGTGCGCTGCACTTGGCTGATGCTCGCGGAGTGCTCCCGCACCAGCTGTCCCAACTCGTCAGCGAGCTGGTTGAACCGCGCGTCAGCCTGAGACGGCTCGCCGCTCTCCTGGCTACCACCGCCAGACTCCACACCACCTCGCCGCGCGGAACCAAATGACGGGTTCGGACGCCGCAGCCGGGCCGCTAGATGCCGCGCGGCGGCCTCGACCTGGGTGAGGGTGCCCTCGCTGCGCGCGCGCTGGATACGGCCCAGATCCGCTTGAGCCACCGAGCCGATGTCTTTGCCGAGCGCGCCCAGCTTGCGCAGCTCCGAGGCGCCGCCTTGGAGCGCCTCGATCGCCGACGCCAATCGCACCTCCGAGCCCTGAAGGTCTTCGGACTCGCGGGCTGCGCTGGCCGCGCTTGCGACCTCTTCGGCCACCGCACCTAGCCGGATGGATACCGCCCGAGCGTCGGCGCCCGCGAACCTCCTCAGCGATACGTCCAGCGCGAGCAGGACATCCTCCGCCTGACGGGTCTCCGATGCCCCCCGGGGCGTCCGGCGCTGAAGCACGCGGATTTGGCCCTGAATGAACGCCTCGAGGCCCTCGGGCACTTCCAGGCCGCCATAGGTGGAAGTCATCACCTCCGCCGTACGGTCGACGACACGCTTCACCAGTTCCCGGTCGTGCTTGGCCCGTTGGGCTCGGATTTTTGGCTTCGTCTCTCGCTCGCTGCCCAACCGCCACGCGACCACGTCGGTGACGCCGTCACGAATGGAGACCAGCGCGTCGTATCGATCCGCCTCGGGCTGGCCCACCGTCGGCGGAACCAGAGTGATCGCCTCGCTGCGACCCCACTTGGGCCCCGTGACGGGATCCCCATCGCGCGCCTCCACGCGCAACACGACCGGCAGGAACATTCGACGCAGGAACGGATCGCTTCCCTTCAAGGCGTGGGCGCCGCGTTCAGTACGCGTCTCGCCATCGAATCGCCCCAGCACGCGGCGCTCCTCACGCCCGTTGGCGCTCATCACGACATCGATCTGCCGGAGCCCATTGTCATCGCTGACGTCGTACTCAAGCTCGAGGCGATCCAGTTTCGCGAGCTCCAAGCGCACAGGCGCCGGGAACGACGCACCCGCCGCGTCCCGGTAGCTCAGACGAACCTTCGGGACTTGGTCCGGGATGGCGTCGACGCTCAGCACATCGGGAGCCTCGATCAGCACGTCGCCGAAGCGCGCCGCCGTGCGTAGATCCGCCTTCTGCTCCAGCGTGAAGCGGGCGACCACGCCACCACTGCCGTCCTCGACGAACGGGATCTCCCGTTGCCCATCGGTGAGCACCAGCCGCCGCCCAGCGAAGCGCGGCTTGCCGCGGACCGTGATCAGCGTACCTACCGGCTGAGCCGATAGCGCCTCGGTGAACAGTAGGCGCTCACCGCGGCGCAAGTAGCTGGGCGGCTGAGCGCGCACCTCGGTCGCATCGAGCCAGTCGATAGGCAGCGGCGCGCGGCCGTCGCGCGCCGCCAGGACATCGAGCCCTTCGACGATGTGCATGGGCCCAAACGCGAGCGCGAAGGTCGCCGCCGTACCCAACAAGGCCGCCAGCACCACGAACGTACCTGCACGTTGCCGTGCGGCACCCTCGACCCGATCAAGCGAGGCCCGACTCACCAGACGCTCGAGGTGCGCGCGCGCCAGCACCGGCGAACCTGCGAAGCTCGTGCGCTCGCTGCGCTCGACCAGCCCCAGCGCGCGCTGAGCGCGTTCGGCAAGCTCTGGATCATAGCTGGCGATGACACGTCGGATGAGGCGACGCGGGCTCAGCGCGATGCGACGCTCCCGGCGCACCCAATACAGCCAACCAACCAAACCACCAACCAACACCCCCGCCGCTGCCGCGCGCGCCGGGGTGGTGCCAACTCGAGCCAGGTGAGCGCAGCCGAACAAGGCGAGCAACGCAGCCGCGAACACCAGCCAGCGACGGGCCACGCGCGTGCGCTTGCGCCACACGTCACCGAGTCGAAAGAGGCCAGCTAGGGGCATACCGGGCGAAGCTTACACGCGTCAGGCGAGGTCTGCCCGCCCACCGGTCACAGCAGGTGCCGTGCTTTGATCTGCAAGTAGTGGTTGATGAGGGCCGGGGTCAGCTTGCTTGGCAGCGTATCCAGCACCAGAGCGCCAGAAGCCCGCAAATCTCGGATCAACTGGTCGCGCCAGCGCAGCATTTCTGCGGCAGCACCCCGCACGTAGAGCGAGTCACTCCCGCCCTGGGTACCCAGCAGCCGCTCGACCTCGGCGTCTCGAAACAGCACCAGGAGTGGCAGGTGCAGCCGAGCGATCCCCCGCGTGCGCTTGACCAGCGTCTCCGCCACGGCGTCGTCGACGACCTGGGAGAACATCACCACCAACGAGCGCTTGCGCACCTTGAGCGCGAGGTACTCGAACGCCGCGTCATAGTCAGGCTCCACCAGCCGAGGGTGCAGATCATAGCTCGCCTGGATCAGACGCCGCGCGGCACGACTCCCGCTCTCGGGGGGAACGAACGCGCGCACGGCTTCATCGAATCCAACCAGTCCGACACGATCGCCGCCACGAGTCGCGACGTGAGCGAGCATCAGCGTGGCGTTCAGGGCATGATCGAACCGAGCAATCCCGTCGCTCTCCGCTGTCATCAAGCGGCCTGCGTCGAGCATGAACATCAGGTTTTGGTTGCTCTCGAGCTGATACTCGCGAGCGATCAGGCGCTGGCGCCGGGCTGTCGCCTTCCAGTCGAGCGCGCGGTACTCGTCGTCTCGAGTGTACTCCCGGAGCCGCTCGAACTCGCTCTCGCCGCCTTTGAGCTTGGTGGCTCTGACCAGCGCAAACTCCCGATCCTGACGCGCGAGCAGCTCGTAGGTCCGGATCGACTGCAGGTCTGGGTAGACCTTCACCAGGCTCTCCGCCGGCAGGTTGAGTTGCCGCAGCCACAGGCCCAGAGGAGAAGGATACCGAACGTGGTGCGCCCCGATCTTGTGCGCGCCGCGGCGCCGAGGCTCGATGTGATATACGAACTCCTCACGGCTGCGCCCCGGGATGCGTACCCGCAGCGGAAGATCCGCCGAGATCGCGTCCTCGAAGAGATCCTCGGTGACCTGAATATTGAGGCGACGGCGGGACAGGTTGCGGATACGGAGCCGCACTGGGTTCTGTCTCCCCAGGGAAAACACGGGGCCGAGTTCCCGGCTGACCTGAACCAAAGGCTTGAGGGCAAAGAGCAGGTCGATCAGCGCCACTGCTGCGATAGCCGCGTCGACCGCCAGCATGGGCATCAGCATGCTGGGGTCGAACAGGATCAGCACCGCCAGCACGAGCGGGATGATCAGCAGGACGACGAGCGAGCGATTGGGGAGCATGACAGCCGTGGGGCTCAGGCAGCGGTGCGGGGGACGGGAGCTTCGCGCAGGATACCCTCGACACAGTCGTCGGCCGTGGTGCCCTCGAGCTCGGCGTCCGGGTGCAGAATCAGGCGGTGACGCAGCACCCCCGGAGCGAACATCTTGACGTCATCCGGGACGACGAAGTCACGCCCTTCTGCTGCCGCCCGAGCGCGAGCAGTGGTCAAGAGACCAATCGAAGCTCGGGGAGACGCCCCCAGATAGACGGCGCGGTGACTCCGCGTGCGCCCCACGATGTCAGTCACGTACGCGACAATCTCGGGGTCTACCCGCACGCCGTTGAGGGTGGCCTGCATCTCGAGCAGGTGCTCCACGCTGAGCACCTTCTGGAGACCTACGCGATCCAAGTTCGCCGGGTCGAAGCCGTGCAGGTAGTTGGTGAGGATCTGCTGCTCCGCCGCCTGAGTGGGATGAGTGACGTGAACCTTGATCAGGAATCGGTCCAGCTGAGCTTCGGGAAGCGGATACGTGCCCTGAGACTCCACCGGGTTCTGGGTCGCGATGACGAGAAACGGCTCGGGCAAGGCGCGGGTCTCGCCGTCTGCGGTGACGCTGCGATCCTGCATCGCCTCCAGCAACGCGGACTGCGTCTTCGCTGGCGCGCGGTTGATCTCATCGGCGAGCAGGAGCTGCGTGAACACGGGCCCCGGCATGAACAAGAACTGGCCACGCTGCTGGTCAAAGACGTTTCCGCCGGTGACGTCGCTGGGCATCAGATCCGGCGTGAACTGGATGCGCTTGAACCCGGCACCCATCACGTGACTGAGGGCCCGAACGAGCAGCGTCTTGCCTAACCCCGGAACCCCTTCGATCAACACGTGACCGCGAGCCAAGGCCGCGGTCAAGACGTGCTCGACGATGTCGTCCTGCCCCACCAGCACCCGAGACATCTCGGTCACGACGGCGCGAAACGACTGACTAAACTCGGCAACGTTCAACGAATTCCTCCCGTGTCTGCGAGCAGCGCTTCGAGCTCCCGCATCAACTTCAAATCCTCGACCGGCTCACCAGGAGCCGTATACGCATCACGCGCGGACTCGCTTTCCACGAGGATCCGCGTAACGTCTCGCTCGTCGCGCCCCGTCCGCGCGGCAATAGCCGCCGCCAAGGGCAACAAGCCTCGCCGCTGACCACCGGGCTGACAGCGCTCCCGGAGCCGCTCTAGCGCCCAGCCAGCGTACATGCCCAGCGCCATGCGCGAGGCTCGAGCCTTCGCGTACTGAGCGCCCAGCGCCTGCACGTGTTCGCGAAACGCCCGGCGGTGAGCCTCAGGGGGATCCTGGGGACGGGCGAAGTGCCTCCCCTTCCACCAGAAGAGCACCCCCATGAGCAGGAACAGCTGCAGCAAGAATGGGTTGAGCTTTCCGTGGCCGACCGCCGCGAACGGGCTCTCCTCGCCGATCCCGGTCCAGGTGTCGATGAACACCACGACCGATGGCGTGCCAAACATCAGATCCATCACCACGTGCGCATGGTCGTCGCTGAGCATGGAGGCGTTGGTGAGCAAATCGGAGCTGGGCAGCACGACGACGCTCCCGAGCCCCAGATCTCGGGCCACGGCATACGGCAGCGAGCTCTTGCCCGCGGCGTCGTAGCACTCGAGGATCGGCCAATATGCCTTGCTGCTCAGCCCAAGCGCCTCGGGATTCGCCGCGGTGAGCTTCTCTGCGGCGTAGTTCGGATAGCCCGCCGCCACCTTCAGTCGATCGCATGCAGCCGCCAGTCGCACCGTGGACAGCTGCGTCTCGGGGAGGTCACTGTCCAGCGCGACCACCAGCCTCCCGCCTCGTCGAACCCAGGCCATGATGCTGCTCCACTCGGAGCTCTCCAGATCCGTCGGGCCATGGACGACAATGGTGTGCACGTCCTCAGGGATGACGTCGATCTTGCCATCCATGTGCCTCACCTCGCTGCCGCGCTCGATCAGCAAGGTCTGCAAGATGGACACACCACCTGGACTCGAGTCACCACTCGGCGTGGACTTTGCGGCGGGCGAGCCGCTGCTCGAGCTACACGCGACGACTTGAGTGAGCAGGCTGAACGCCAGCAGCAGAGCCGCAGCCCGCCCCAGCACGGGGAGGATGCGCCCCATTACCCGACGGAAACCTTCTGCGCCGGACTGAGCCGCGCCGAACTGGACCGCCTCGACCTCGCGCGCGCTCGCTCGAAACGCCGCCTGCAAGTCTGGGTGTTCCCGCAGGTGTCGCGTGTACTCGCCGTTGGTCCGGCTGTGGTGCAGCTCGATCAGGCCATTTCCGTCCAGGTAGCGAAGCAGCGCCGCGTGGGCGTCGCTCATCGCTTGATCGTAGTTGCCAGCCTGCGCCGCAGCCCGCGCCCGTGCGAGCAGCCGGTCGATGTCGGTCTCCACTGGAGAGCGCTTCTGCCTGGGGACGAAGTCATCGCCCTCGTCGAGCTTCTCGGGCTCGCTGGCCTTCTCGACAATTTCTTCCCTGCGGAAATTCCTCGCGACAGAGAACAGCAGCAGGACTGCCATACCGATCAGCAGCGCCCAGAACACGACGACCGCCGCGCCGCTCATCTCACCAGAGACGGTCGGCGCCTTGGGCGGGTCCTCCTTCTCCTCCGGCTTCTCCTCTCCCCGACGCGTCGTGCGCTTGGACTCCCCGTTGACCAAGCTACCTTGATCGGCGACAGGCGGCTTGTCACAGGCTGCGGCGAAACCGGGGCAGCGCGCCTTCGCGGCCTCCTTGAGCTTGCACAGGTGGTACTCCCCGCTCCGCACCCGGTACTCCAGGTTGCGGCAGTAGTCGTAGCGGCCGTCCCCGAGGATCTTGCTGAGGTCCCCCTCGACTTCCCGCTTGCGCGAGTTCGCCATGTCCCGCTGGTAGTCGTATCCAGGCTCCGGGTCGTCGTAGGGGTTGGGGTAGACGTTACCCGGCGGCACTGACGGCGCGTGGTAGTCGTCGTCGCCATCGTCATCGCCATCGTCGTAGTAGTCGTCGTCGGGATCGTACTGGGCGTTGCAAGTGTTCGGGGGGGAGAGGGTAGCGCCCGAAGCCCCCGCGCGCGCCAGCGCAACACCCGGCAAGCCGAGCAACACGCCACAGGCGACGCACAGCAGCCAGAGCGCCCTCACAGCGCCTCCTCCGCGCGAGCACGAATCGCCATGAAGCGCACCTGAATGTCCCAGCCATCTCTCCGAGTCCGGGAGTCGATGTAGGACAGGAAACGCGTGGTGGCGCAGAACACCAGCGAGAGGAAGAACCCGAGCAACGCGAACAGCGAGCCGCCGTCCTCGAACAAGTCGCCCAGGGGCATCCCCAGCTGGAAGACATCCTGGAGCAGGGCCTGACCGATGAGTTCGCAGCCCAAGACGATCGTCAGCGTGGCAATCCCCAGCACCAGCAGCATCGCGAACGTGGCGCCAGTGTAGTTCTCCGAGAAGCGCGAAGAGCGCTTCACCGCAGCCCCCGCTCGGGCACCTTCGAGCAGCGAAGCTTCGTGGACGTGCGCCATGCGCACCCAGACGATGGGGAGCGCGATGATGATCAGCCCGGAGAGCGCCATCAACAGCCGCGAAATGATCAGTGCGCCGATGTAGCCTCCCAGCCTGGAGAAGAACTGCCGAGTGACCGCGCCGAACGTGACCTCACGCTCGAACATCAGGCGGCCGGCGGCCACCGTAAAGATGCCTTGGACGCCGCTGGCGAGCACGGCTGCCCAGCACCAGATGGAAAGCCAGCCGATCTCGAGCCAGCGCTGGGCCGCCCACAACGCCAGCACGCATGGCAGCGCGTAGACCACGAAGAGCTTGAGATACAGCATCCCCCCCAGGCCGAACACGCAGCGAAACGCCAGGTCGGTGACCTCCAGCAAGCCACGCTTGCGGATCTCCACGTTCGCCTTCTCGACGTTCATCCGTTCTGCCTCGGAGAAGCGAACGAAGGCGGAGGCGCGGATTCAGGCGGAGCAGACATGCGAGAGCTGGGCGGCGGCGAGGTCATGCGACTGCTGGGTGGGGCGGCGTCACCAGCATCGTTCCGCTTGCTCTTTGCAGACTTCGCGTGGCCGCGCCGCTTTTTCTCGCGACCGACGAACAGCAGGTAGACCAGCACCAGCGTCGTCATCACCCCGGAGAAGCCCCACTTCACAGGTGGCGGAATCGATGAGGGAGACCAGAAGCCCTCGATCGCGGCGGCGATCAGCAGCATGAACGCCGCGCCACTGATCTGCGAGAACAGCTCCGGAGCTCGTTTCCTCAGGGATGCTGTTCGGGTGAGCCCCTCGGTGCGCACCAGGGAATAGCCCATCTGCAGTCCCGCGCCGCCGGCGATCACGATGGCGTTGAGCTCAAAGGGGCTGTGCCCGCACACGAAGGTCAGGATGTTGACCCCATGCCCGACATGGAGGACGTGGCCCAGCACGGCGCCGGTAACGAGGCCGTTGTAGACCAAGAAGAACATGCTGCCGAAGCCGAACAAGATGCCTGTGGCGAAGCAGCGAAATGCGATGCCGACATTGTTGTGGACGTAGAAGCCCGCCATCGCGGCGTCTGCACCCGTGGCCCGTCCATCGTCGAAGCCGTGGGAGTAGGCCTCCTCCATCGCGTGCAGCATGCTGCGCGGGAGGATGCCTTCGGCGAACTCCGTCGAGTGGAGCGCCCCGACGATACCAACCACGAAGGGCAAGTAGAACAACACGAAGGCCAGCAGGTTGAAGCGCCAGTTCGCCCGAAACGCGCGCGGGAAACCGAACACGATCAGCTCCCACAGAGCGCGCAGTCGATACGGCTTGGGAGCGTACAGCGCGTTGTGGGCGCGGCTCGCCAGCACGTCGAGGTGCCCAGTGACATCAGAGCCGATGCCCAGGGAACGAGCACGCATGAGGTCCGCACAGATGGTCCGATACAGCGCGGCGATGCGACTGATGGTCGCCGGAGGCAGGCGGTGCAGCCCCTTGTCAACCAGCAGGCGCTCCAGCTCATCCCAGCGCGCGGAACGCTTGGCCACGAACTCGTCGCGTCCGATCATGGCCACCCTTGGCCAGGCGAAGGCGGCTGGAAGCCGGGGCCGTGGTCACCAAGATTCGGCGGGCGACGCACGGGCTGGCGCTCCTCGGGGAGCACGCCTCTTGTCGCACGGAAATATAGCAACCCCAGGAAACGGGCAGCGCTCCGGTAGCGCAGCCCGAGGCGATCTGCGAAGGTGGGAGCCACCAAGTCTGCGAGCTCCTCCTGCCGCGCTGGCGAGAGCTGACCGAAGCGACCAACGAAGAGCTCGAGGGCCTCGACCTCGTCGGCGCCGAGCCCCGGTCGCGCGGGGATACGTGAGAGCTCCTTGGCCGTCGGTGGCGGGTGAATCATCAGCGGCTCGCGCACCCGCGAAGACTCTTCGCTCACGACCAGGGTCCCCGCCACCATGTCACCCAGGCGACGGAAATACCGATCGCGCCCCATCACGATCATGCCGACCACGTAGAAATTGGGGAGCAAGTCCGCGCCTCGTAGCAGGTTGCGCAGCAGGCTGTCCGAGAAGGAGAGTGGCACGCCGCTCTGCTTGACCACGCGCAGGCGCATCGCGCGCTTGCCGAGGCTGCGCCCCCCCATCAATGTCTCACTGACGACGTAGTAGAACCATTCCACAAGGAAATAAAGCGTCAGCAGCAGGCCAATCCCAACGCCGCCAATACCATCCTCGCCCAGCGTGGCTCCCCCGATCAGTGCAAGGAAGGCGAAGATGCTGATGATGACGGTGCGGACGATGAGATCGATGACATAGGCAGCCGCGCGCCGCGCCGGGCCAGCGGTGCGATAGCGAAAGCGGACGTGCTCAGGAGTTTCGACATCAGCGGTGGTGTCGAGGGGCTCCGCTTCCTCTGCACTCAGAGCTGAACTCCTGCGTGCCAAATGTGCTCGATTGCCCGCCATCTTGCGCTCGGGAGCCCTAGCCTAGTCGTTTGGCGCCCCACGTCACGTGGCCTGTGGCGTGAAACACATGTTTCCCGACGCTCGGGCCGTTGGCCCGGGTACCGAAGGCGCAAGTACGGCGTCAGGGCGGGATTCCTCGCGAGACGGCGTCCCCCTTGGAGCCGACCGCACGGCAGCTTCGCCAAGCCTCGAGGTTGGCTGCCTCCGCTCCCGGATCAGGCGCGACCCTGTCAGGTCGACGGAAGATCCGGCGCCCTGGAGATCGGCGCTGCTGGGAGCCAGTCGGCAGGACCTCAGAGCGCGTACGAGGGAGCGTAGTTCTCGGCGACGATCACATCCGTGGTCGCGATCATGTCGTGGAGACAGCGACGCTGATCGGTGAAGATCAAGAGGGCATCCACCAAGCCCACCGCACCCACAGCCTGGGAGACGACGGCGATGATCCAGTTGCGCAGCACGACGCCCGAGAGGAAATCCACGGGACTTCCATCTTGGCGCACGACCTTGATCTTCATGGCGCGTTTCCCTACGGTTTGCCCGGACTTGACGATGCCCATCCACTGATAGATGGCCATCGCGAGCAACCCCAAGATCAGCACGCCGATCCCGAGGAAGGTGAAGATCTCCTCGTTCGCGGCGCCGCCGGCGATGAACAGCGCGAAGCCTGGGATCATCGCCACGACATCGCACAGACCATCGATCATCTTCGCAGCGAAGCGAGTTCCTCGCTCCGCCTTGATGAAGTTCGATGACACGGCCGATGTCGAGAAGGAGTAGTCGGGCCCTTGGGGAGCGGCGTAGGGATTGTAGCCAGGTTGCGCCATTGGATTACCTCACCAAGGCCATTCCCGTGGGTCAATGGGGGAGGCTTGGAGGACTTAACCTACGTATCCTTGCGGCCCAAGCTTCCCTGTCAGGGGCACAAGCCCCGGGAGGTGCCAGACGCGACTCGCGTTTCCGGCGGTCAGCGCGCCGGACATGGCGCGGGTTTCGAGCGGTCGATCGCTAGCCTGGGCGGCTCTGGACGCTGGCGCTATTCTCCCGGCAGATGCGGAGTCTTGAATCCTCAGCTGCTTCGGGGTCGCTCAAGCATCGGCTACTGACCATCAGCGAGCTCGAGCTGCGCGCGCGCTGGCTGCAGTCTCAGCTGCCCAAGTGGGGCGTTCAGCTCGCGAGCCGCATCCTCAACGAACTTGCCGTGGAGTGTGAGGCGGCCCACAGCCGCGCGCGGGAAGCCATGGTCGCCGTTTCCCTGTGCATCGTACGTATGGCAGAAGAGCCCTGGCTCGCCGAGCTGCGCGATGAGGCGAGCGGCGCGCGTTTGCTGAGCCTGGAACGCCTGCTGCGGCGAGGGGAAATCTCCTCGGACGAGCAGGCCGAGCCCGATCAACTGCGAGTGCCCGACTACGGGTCGGGGCGCGAACTGTCGCTCGGTGAACGGCGCAGCCTGGCGCGACGCCCAGAGCGCAGGAATTTCGATCGACTCCTCGGGGACCCCCATCCGATGGTGGTGCAGATCCTCCTGCGCAACCCTCGGTTGACGCTGGACGACGTGGTGCGCATGACGAGCCGCCGCCCAGCGAATCCCCGGGTGCTGCGTGAAATCGTCACCTCGTCCCGCTGGGTAGCGCGGAGCCGTATTCGGCTCTCCGTGCTGCTCAATCCCGGCGCGCCCGATCCCCTGGTGATGCCCTACCTGCCCCTGTGCGGGCGCTTGGAGCTCGAGGAGCTGATCGAGAGCGGGCGACTGCCAATCGTCCGCCGGGCCACGGCTCACGAACTGCTCGAGCGCCGCCCGCCGATGAGTGAGCCAGACACGCTCGATCTGCACTAATTCCGCACGGCAACACTATCCCGTCCAAATCGGAGACGGCGCGCCAGGCTCACCAGCGCGCCGTCTGATCACGAAGCGAGATCGCTCACTCGGCAGCTTCAGCTTCGGGCTGCTTCTCCTCGGCGCCGCAGGAGATAGCCAAGAGCTCGACGATGTCCAGCTGCTTGACCTTGTCTTCCTTTTCTTCGGCCTTGATACCATCGGTCAGCATCGTCATGCAGAAGGGACAGGCGGACGCGATGGTGTCCGCGCCAGTCTCGAGCAGCTGCTTCGTGCGCTTGATGTTCACTCGATCCTTGTTCTGCTCTTCCATCCACATCTGAGCGCCGCCTGCGCCGCAGCACAGGCCCTTGTTCTTGGTCCAGTATTCCGGCTCCACCAGCTGCACGCCCGGGATCCCTTCGAGGATCTTGCGCGGCGGATCGTAGATGTCGTTGTAGCGACCGAGGTAACAGCTGTCGTGGTACACGACCTTGGCGTTGACCGACTTGCCGGGCTTGAGTTTGCCCTCCGCGACGAGTCCCAAGAGGTAGTCGGTGTGGTGAACCACCTCGTACTTGCCACCAAAGTCGGGATACTCGTTGGCCAAGGCGTTGAAGCAGTGGGGGCAGGTGGTGACGATCTTCTTCACCCCGCCTTGCTCCTTGTACCCGTTGAGCGTCTCCACGTTCGCTTCGACCAGAGTCATGAACAGGTACTCGTTGCCCGCGCGGCGAGCGGAGTCGCCGGTGCAAGTCTCCTCCTGTCCGAGGATCGCGAAGTCCACGCCCGCCTGTCTGAGCAGCGCGGCGGTCGCGCGGGAGATCCGCTTGGCCCGGTCGTCATAGCTCGCCGCGCAGCCGACCCAGTACAGCACGTCAGCGTCCGGCTTGTCGGAGGCCAGGGGAATGTCCAGGCCCTCGGCCCAGTTGGCGCGGTCCATGCGGGAGAGGTTCCACGGGTTCCCGTTGGTTTCCATGCCGTCGAAGGGGCCTTGTAGTTCCGCGGGGAACTCACCCTGAATGGTGACCAAATTCCGCCGCATCTGCACGATCTTGTCGACGTAGGTGATCATCACCGGGCACTGCTCCTCGCAGGCGCGACACGTGGTGCACGCCCAGAGCACGTCCTCGTGCACGACGCCGGGCACCAAGTTCAGATCCTCGAAGGTGCGCTCGCCACTCTCGGCCTTCTCACCGGCTTCAGCCTCGGCGCTCGCCTCCTCACTGGAGGTCTCTTCGCTACCTTCGCCTTCCGCTTCCGCTCCCTCCTTCGGGCGCAGGTCGTCGAGCAGGACGCGGTTGATCTTGTTCATCTCCATCACCTCGTCTTGACGGTGGTAGAGGTGATCACGCAGATCGAGGGTGAGATGCTTGGGGCTAAGGATCTTTCCGGTTGTTGCCGCGGGGCAATTGTCTGAGCATCGCCCGCACTCGGTGCAGGTGTACATGTCCAACACGTCCTTCCAGCTGAAGTGCTGGATGCGCGCGTAGCCGATGGGCGCAGCATGCATGTCGTCGGACTCCATGCCCTTCTCCACCATGGCCATGAGCTCGTCGGAGTTCTTGGCCATGGGGCGCAACCGGCCCTTGGGGGTGAGATCGCTCAGGAACACGTTCTGCATCACGGTCAGGATGTGGAAGTGCTTCGAGTAGGGCAGGATGTTGAGGAAGATCAGGACCAAGCTCGCATGGGTCCAGAAGCCGATGTGGGCGATGACCACCAAGGCCTGGGGGGAGAGCCCCTGCAACGCCAGCGCGGCACTGGAGCCCGCAGGCTCCCAGGCGCTGAAGTGCACGCTCTGGGGCACGTGAGAACCGAGCGGCGCGATGATCGTCTGAATGCGACCGCATGTTGCGACCATGTCCCCGGTGGGGTTCGCGCAAACCGCTGCGTGCTTGACGTGCAGGACCTGGCCAGCGCCATCGTAGAAGATGTCCGCCAGCATCATCGTGATGATGATTCCCAGGATGAGCAGCCCTTCCCAGCTCAGCGCCATGCGCTTCTGCTTGTTCAGGGTGCGGTAGTAGACGAACACCAAGGCGCCCAAGACGACCAGGGACGCCAGGATATCCTTGCCGAAGTTGTAGAATTTTCCGAGAGGAATTCCGCCTACGCCTTCTGGTCCGAGGATGAAGAGGTTGAAGCTCGGATCGAAACCGCGCCCCCACAGCACAATCGAGCGCGCAAGCAGCAGCACGAACCCCAAGAAGATGAACTGATGCGCGAGCCCGGCAGCAAGGTAGTAGCGCATCTTCTTCTGGAAGAACGCGTAGACCCACACCGCCTTGAGGCGGACGCCAACGTTACTGATACGGCTCTCGTGTGTCGGGCCGCCCACCTTCAGCAACGCCCAGCGACGGTGCGCGCTCCACGCGAACATCGCGAGCAAGCTGAGGATGACTGCGGCCATTACGATGGGGTTCATCAGGACCTCTCTACACGCCCTTTTTGGGGAGAAGGCGAAGGTGTGGGGAACACGCGCGACAGGGCGCAGAAGTAACGGGAAGGGAGCCTGGCTGCCAAGTCAGGAACCGCCTCCGAGACGACACTTGCCAGGTGGTTCAGGCAGCAGGCCGCGATGTGTCTTAGGGGCTAATGCTGCCGCGCGTCAATCCGACTCGCAAATTTGTTGGACAAAGTGGCGTGCAGGGCCGGACTGCGTCCGTGCAGGCCTCAACCGCGGCCAGAAAGCCTCAGAAAAATCAGCACCAGCACGTACAGCACAACGGCGACGGCAAGCAGCTTGATCCAGGCTGGGAGGCCCACACGGGGCGCATGCGCAGGGGGAGCTGGAACCGGTGTCAGGTCGCTCAGACGAGTGATGCCCGGGTCTGCCTCGTCCGCCACCTTGATTCGCAGCAACAGATTGCCCCGCGGCAAGTCGCTGCCTTCGGCGGCCAAACCGCCGTGCGCGGGGACCCGGATCACCAGGGAGCGAGGACCTGAAGACGGCGGCCCTTCGTCGTTGCGCACTGGCAGCTTGACCTGCACCAGCTCTGGAAGCTCCCGGCGCCCGCGGGTACTGATCGCTCCCGCTCGATCGCACGCGTCGCACCCGCCGCCGCCACAGACCGCACAGCTCAAGTTGCGCGGCAGCTCGAACTCGATACTCGCGCCTTCTTCAAGCCACTCCCTCGCGACCTGAATGCGGTGCTCGACGTCTGGTCCCCGCGGGCCGTCCGTGGCCTGCGTCACCTTTCCGAGAACTTGCGCCCCCACGATCTAGGGAGCGTACCTCAAGCCACAAGCCGTTTGGCCGCACAATCATGGAAAAGTCCTCGTCACGCGCGTGGCGCCCCGAGGAGCTACACGACGCTCACTCCGTGGAGTGCGCCGACTCGGCCGCAGCAGTGAGTTCCTGCAGCACTTCGTTCAGCACCCGTTCGACCAGCTGGTGCTCCTCTGCGGAAGGCTCTCTCGCCAAATCAACGCGGAATCCATCCTGATCTTGGGCGACGCTGCGCAGCAGGCCTTCTGGCAAGCGCTCCGCGAGAGCGCTCGCTACCGCCTGAAGCAGCCCCGTATCCCCAAAGCATCCACAGGGCCGCTCCTCCTCGAGCGCCTCCAGGTGCTCGGTTGCAATATCCGCGTCCGGATGTCCAAGCGGGAGTAGATCCAGCGCAGCTTCGAGCTTCCCGGCCGCTGTCGGATCGCTCTCATGCTGCAGCAACACGCCTTGCGTCACGAGACAGCTGCCGAGCAACTCTTGCTCCTTTGAGTCCCGTGCGGCATCCACGGAGCGCATCATCAAGGTTCGGGACTCGGCGTCGTCTCCCATTGCCGCGCGGTACTGAGCGTGACGCGCGAGGCCCAGCGCGAGCACCCTCGGCCCCTTCTCCGCGAACTGGGCTGCTCGCTCGAACGCAAGCACCGCCTCCGCCTTGCGCCCCTGGGCGGCGTGGGCCTCGGCCAGGGCGAGCTGGATGTCCGCCTGGCCCAGCAAGTCCCCAGCGCGCTTGGCGAGCTGCTCCAACACCTCGAGCGCGCGCAGCTGAGCGTCGTCGTCCCCTGCCTCCGCTGCCGTGCGCACGGTTTGAGCCAGCACGGCTCGGCGCAGGGAGTGGGCATCTCCAAGCTTTTCCCGCACCAACTGCTCGACGTCCGACAACGCGAGCAGGGCCAAGGGGGGCGCTGACTGCGGCACGCGCTCGAGCGCCGCCTCTGCCAGCGTATGCACCAGTTCAGCCGGCAGATCCAGTTCCTCCGGGAAAGACGGCTCCACTGGACTGTAGGCTTTGACAACGAAGGCGCGCAGCGCAAGCGCAGGAGCGACACCAGGGTCGCCCAGCGACGCAAGCGTCTGAGCCGCGCCTTCCACCAGCGCGAGCGCCTCTTCAATCTCCCCCTGTTCGAACAGCACACCGGCGA
>JAUILJ010000610.1 GCA_030433055.1 Polyangia bacterium | reverse complement strand
CGCAAGGTCGGAACCGGGATGGTCTACAACAACACCGTGAGTGGCGCTCAGGACTACACGGTCGGCACGCGCAAGGTCTCCGTCGCCGCCAACAAGACCATCACTGCGGGCGGGGAGTCCATCTCCGTCGGCGGCGCGCGCATCTGGCAGGTGGGTGGCAAGCAGGGCGTGAACTGCTCGTCCTACACTCGGGCCATCGGCGGAGCGAAAGCCGAGGCAGCCATTGGAGGCGAGTCGCGAAAGGTCAAAGGCGGCAACGTGACCTTGGTGGGTGGAGCGCTCGGACAGGTCTGCGCAACGAATGGAGTCAGCGTGGCTGGCGCGAACACCGAGGTGGTCGCCGGGCCGAAGGTCATCAACACGGGCGCCTATGGCCTGAAGGTGACAGGCCCGCTGACCGAGCTCTACGGGGCGCGCGCCATCAAAGGCGCTGGGGTCGACCTTGCGGCGAGAAGCGGCGCGAAGGCGTCAAGGGCGCGAACGTCGTCTTCAAAGCGGGGGCCATCACCATCAAAGCTGGTGGGGCCACCATCTCCATTGGACCTGGGAACGTGACGATCGACGCGGTGTTCGACACCTCGGGTGGCGGTGACAACTCGAGCAACCAGGACTACGGCTGAGATTTCAACCAGTTAGCCGCGCCAGCATCCGCGCGGACGTTTTTCAGCAACTGACCTCCGCTGCGCCCGACATCCGGTCGCTATGAACAAGCCCGTCCTTCGTTCGATTCGTGGTGGCCGAAACGCGCTCGACCAGCTGTCGCCAGGTGTCCTCTACGGGGCGCGCGTCGAGCTTGCCGTCGACGACCGCTTCCAGGTCTCGCTTCTCACTGGCCAGACGCTACTCGTGAAGCCCGCTCAAGGCGTGGACAAGCGCCTGGTCCTAGCTGCGCTCACCAGCGGCACCCTCGTCTTCGTTTCGAGCAACGGCAAGTCGGCGGAGATCCAAGGCGCCCTTCAGACTCAACTCACCCCGACCATCAACGAGGAAAACGAGTTCGAGGTCTCCGCCAAGCGTA
Source organism: Polyangia bacterium (assembly GCA_030433055.1). Taxonomy (GTDB): domain Bacteria; phylum Myxococcota_A; class Polyangia; order Polyangiales; family Polyangiaceae; genus JAHBVY01. Next base: position 4,430 of record JAUILJ010000610.1, on the reverse strand, counting down.
TCCGTTTCACCGCGGAAGAAGAGGTGCAGCTCAGCACTCGGAAGGCCTCGATCGCGCTCACCGACAAAGGTCGCGCGGAGCTCACCGCGGAACGGCTCACCATCAACGCTCAGGCCCGGATGCGCGTGCTGTCGGCCATCGTGGAACTCCCCTGAGATGGGCACGACCATCGGCGGCAAAAAGCCACTCACCAGCAAGACGTCCCCTCCGTGGATGGCACCGCCCACGCCGAGCAACATCCCTCCCATGACGCCACCCAAGCCTGATGGCGTCCCCGCCCCCTTCCCCCACACCGCCCGATTCAGCTCTGTCGACGGCGCGTCAACCAAGCTGATCATCGGTGGGGGCAAGACTGTCATCCCCGGAACGAACTACTCGGTGATGCCTCCGGGAAACAAGCCGTCTCAGCCTGCGCCCGTCCACGACCTCACGACCGGCAAGATCAACGGCAAGTTCAACCACAGCTAGAGCCCACCCGTGACGGTCAAGAGCAACAAGAAGAAGGTCTCGACCGCACCGAACAAGGCGGACCTCGAAAACGGCCCGCCAAAAGGCATGGTCGCCGACGGAACGGCGGCCATGGGCAAGTCGGTCTCCAAGGCGGGCGGTGGGGGCGGCAAGGCGGGCAAGGGAGGCGGTGCGGGCGGCGCAGCCAAGGATGCGGATCCTGGAGGCACGCGAGGCGGTGGCGGAAAGGGAACCGGAGAGAACGGTCCCGACGGCAACACCAAGGCGACCGATACAGGCGATCCCATCGAGGTGTTCACTGGCGATGTCGTGGACACGGTCCAAGACTTGTTCATCGCCGCACCGCAGGCCACCGGGCGAACGACGCTGGACCCGGACCTCGACCGGCTCAAGCAAGGCAATGGCGGCTGGGCTTTTGAGTGGTGCCGCGAGTACCGGTCTGGCCGGAGCGCCGAGCGCTTGCCGTTCGGCCCTGGCTGGACGCACAACTACGACGAATACCTCCAGGAAACGCCGGAAGGCATCGTTCACTGGAGCGCTAAGGGGCGGTTCACACACTTCGGACACGCTCTCGATGAACTACAGGGCGAAGCCTTCGTCCGCGGCCAACGGCTCCGAGCCCAGCGCTATGGAGACGTGATTCAGATCACCGCGCTGGAAACGGGCGTCATTCGCACGTTCCAACGCGAGCCCGAGAAGGTGCGTCTTGAACAGTTGAAGCTCACCCGTCTCGGAGATCCCAACCACGAACGTGCGTGGCGGCTGGAATCCATCACGGACCGTCGGGGCAACGGGATCGAGCTGAAGTACGCGGAGCACCCAGCCGGCTCTCGGCTGATGTTTGTTCAAGACCGCAGAGGCTGGCGCTTCCGCCTCGACTACACTCGAAGCCGGATCTGCGCCGTTACGCTCGAGCGTGTTGGGCAAAACCCGCGCGACCCGGCGCAGCCGATCGCGGCGGTTCGCTACCACTATCACCCGCGTACGCGCGAGCTCGCTGCCGTTCAGGACGCCGACGGCGGAGTCAGTGTCTACGAGTACGATGGCGCCCATCGCCTGGTGCACTCAGTCTCTCAGCTGGGAGCCCACGCACGGTGGAGCTACGACGACTTCTCGCGCTGTATCCGCGCAGAAGTAGACGATGGTCAGTACAAGCGGCGCCTCCAATACGTCGCGTGGGACAACGTGGTCGTCACCGGATTCGGCGTCAGCCACATCTACACGTTCGGCAGTCGCGGCCAGCTCCTGAACGTCAAGGCCACCGATCAGAACTACGAGCAGACCTTCACCTACGACGGCGACTTGCTGGTCACGAGCGAAACCGACGGGTGCGGCAACGTGCGCACGTTCGAGTACGACGAGCTCGGCAACAAGACCCGCGAGGTTGACCCAGGCGGCAACGTCACCGAGTGGCGCTACCTCCCGAACTACGTGGCCATCACCCACAGCGATGGTCGCTTCAAGGAGGCCTGGTACGACGACTTCGGAGATCTCGTCCGAGTACGCGAACGGGGGGGAGAGGACCGCTACTACGGTCGCGATCGCCTCGGTCGGATCGACACCATTCACGCTCGTGCCGCCCACAGCGAGACGGATCGCGGTGCGCTCATCGAGCGCCGCTACTACGACGAGAACGGCCTACTCAAGTACCGCGAAGACGCGCGAGGGCTGCGGACCAGCTATGAGCACGACGCCCTTGGCTACGTCATCGCGCGAACCGACACGTTCGGGGACGGAAGCGCGACGCGCCGCTGGACCTACAAGCACGACGCTTTCGGACGTGTTCTGGAGCAGACGTTTCCGGACGGCACTCGGGAGACGTTTCAGTACCTCCCCGCGGGATTGGTCAAGGAATCGACCGACCGAAACGGAGCAACCACCCGCAGCGAGTACAGCCGGACCGGCAAGCTCCTGCGTCGCGTCGAACCCGATCATGTCGCGTGGAACTACCGATGGACAGCCGAGGACCAGCTCGAGAGCATCGAGAACGACGCCCTCGGGCATCACGACTTCCAGTATGACCTCGCCGGCCGACTCACGCAGGAAATCACCTTCGACGGCCGTTGGATCAAGTACGCGTACAACGCCGCCGGGCACCTGACGCGCATCGAGCGGGCATCCAACGACTTCCGCACATTCCAGTCCGATCCGCTCGGCAACGTGCTCGAGGAGCGGGCGAGCGATGGCGCTGTAGTCAGTTACAAGCGTGACTCCCATGGGCGCGTCCTGGAGGCCAGCGTCGAGGACGAATACGGCGCCATCGTGACTCAGTTCGAGCGAGACGCGCGAGGCCGCGTCGTGTGCGAACGCATCGGGCCGACCGACGACCTCGCGATCCGGTGGAGCTACGATGGGCGTGGCCGGGTCGCGTCTCGCACCGTGCTCGGTGAACGCACGGAGTACGAGTACGACCACGCGGGGGACGTACGCGCAGTCATTCACACACCGAAGAATGGCGCACCCGTCCGCACGGAAATCACCCGCAACGTCGATGGGCTCGAGGTCCAACGCACCGCTACACAACTGACCGTTGGAGTTGGGTCACCAGCGCACCAGACCGCCGCTGGTGCCAACCTCGCGATCAACAGTCACTACACCGCCTTCGGTCAACTTGAGCGACGCCAGGTGGTTGTACGAGACGGTGGCGCGGCCCTCCCTCCACAAGCCGGCACGTGCATCCCCTACCTAGAGAGCGTCGAAGCTGGGTGGACTGCACCCAGCGACCGACGCTTCCACTACGATGCTTGCCAGCGCTTGGCCCAGACGGTCGACCGCACGTGGGGCCTCAGTCGCTATCAGTACTCTGAAGCGGGTCGACTCGAGATCGCTGAGCGCGAGAAGTATGTGGAGTACTTCGCGCACGACGCCGCCGGTGGCCTCAAGGCGCGCTGCCCCAGCTTCGATGGCGAGATCGCGTACGGCAAACCAGAACAACCTGCCGCGGAGTACGCCCCAAACGCGGCGGCACCACCGCCTCCGAGCCCTCCTCATCCCTCCGCGCTCTCGTTCACGTCGGACGCCTTCATTCACAAGCGCCCCGGTGGTCGAGTCACCAAGTACGGGGAGTTCGAGTACGAGTTCGACGAGTTCGGGCGCCGCACCAGACAGCGTCATCAAGAGACCGGCGCCGAGGTCCAGTTCACCTGGGACGTGCGGGACCAACTGCGTGTGGTCAAGCGCTCGGACGGCTACGTCGTTGTGTACGACTATGATGCCTTTGGACGCCGCGTTCGAAAGCGCATCGGGCATCCTCCGCCCTCCAAAGAGCAGTTGCTGCCTATCTTCGGTGCTCTATTCGAAGAAGACAGCGACGCCAAGCTCAGCGAAATGGAGCCCTTCCTCACGGAATCCCAGCTCGCCCTCATCTGGGACGGCGACGAGCTCTGCGCAGAGCAATTCGGACAGGTCTGGCACCGCGTGCATGTGCATGTTCCTGACCAGCGGCTGACAGGCGCGGAAGCGCAGCCGAGCTACACACCCTTGCTCCAGAGCCAGGATGGCGACGTGCTGCAAGTGGTAACAGATCACCTGGGCACGCCGAAGGAGCTGATCTCAACCGAGGGCAAAGTGTTGTGGAGCGCCGCCCACACCGCCTTCGGCGAAGTGCTGGAGAACTGGTATCCGGCCGGACTGACTGCACAGAACCCGATTGAGAGCCCGTTCCGGCTGAAAGGTCAGTACTACGACTCCGAGACCGAGTTCTGTTCCACACGGCACCGGTACTTTGACCCCAACTGTGGGCACTGGCTAAGCGCAGATCCGATCGGCACGGCTGGCGGCTACCGGTTGTTCGAGTTCGATGGCGAGCCCACGGTGGTCAGCGATCCGTTGGGGCTGAGCCCGCCAAAGAAGAACGAGGGTGCTGATGATCCGTCCGTGGCTAGTCCGCCGAAGAAGGCTAGCGGTGACGAGAGCGAACCTCCGAAACACAAGGACGCTGAAATCCCGGAAGGTGGTATCAG
>JAUILJ010000609.1 GCA_030433055.1 Polyangia bacterium | reverse complement strand
AGCGCCTGAGTCAAGCGGTACGGCGCGTCGTCAGACCAACGGGCGAGATCCTCGTCGTCGACGACGATCGGGATACCCGGGAACTGATCAGTCGCAGGCTCTCGGGAGAGGGACTGCGAGTCCACACGGCGGCCTCCGGCCGTGAAGCGCTGGATCGCATCGCAGCATCGCCTCCCACGCTGGTGATCCTGGACCTCATGATGCCCGAGCTCGACGGCTTCGAGGTGCTCCGGCGCATGCGCAAGGACGGCTCGACGACGCCAGTGATCGTGCTCACGGGAAAGGTCCTCACCCCCCAAGAACAGTCATCCCTGCGCGACGGGTTCGCTCACATCATCGCCAAGAACGGGGTGTCCGTAGACCGCGTCGTCGAGCAGGTGAAGCGCGCAGTGATCCAGCGCCGAGACGAAGGCGCCGAGGCGTTGCCGTGCGTCCTCTATGTAGAGGACATCGCCCAGAATCGCGAGATCGTACGCCGCTACCTGACCGGAGTGGCCCACTTGATCGAGGCGGAAGACGGCCGCACTGGCCTCGAGCTCACCGTCGCCCAGAAGCCAGATCTCGTGCTCATGGATCTCTCGCTGCCTGGCATGGACGGCTGGGAGGTCACGCGAAAGATCAAGGAAAGCGAACAGGCAAAGGACATCCCCGTGGTCGCTCTGACCGCGCACGCTTCCCCAGAGGATCGACAACACGCGCTGGAGGCTGGCTGCCTCGACTATCTAACGAAACCCGTAGACCGAGACCTCCTAATTAAAACCATACGGAAACATATCAGTGGTCGCAGCCATGCCCAATCCTAGCCGCCAAGCCGCCGCTCCGCGCGTGTTCGTCATCGACGACGACGAGCGACAGCTGCGACTCATCGAGTCGATGCTCCGATCAGAGGGCTTCGAGGTGGCTACCACGACGGAGCCCATCGGCTCTTCGAACCTCGTGCGGGCCTTCGAGCCTGACGTCGTGCTGCTCGATGTGCACATCCCCGCGCTCTCTGGTGACCGGCTGCTCGGCTTGCTGCGCAAGGTGACCCACAAGTCCACACGGCTCGTGCTCCACTCGGCAGCGGACCTGGAATCGCTGCGCGAGCGCGCGCGTGCCGTGGGGGCTGACGGCTGGATCCAGAAGAACTTCGACAGCGGCCGTCTCGCCACGGAGCTGCGTAGGCTGATGCTTAGCTAACCCCTCAACCCCACTCAAAGGACCCTCGCCATGTCGACATCCCCTCACCTCCGGCCGCCCAAAGGCGCGCTGGAGGCTCGCTCATGGAATTCATTGGGACACGATGTGCTCACCCCGCTATGCGCGGCGGCCGGGCTCGAGTCTCGCCTAGCCGACGTGGTTGAGGCCTTCGAGATCTTGACGCAAGACTGGGGCGATGAAGAGATCCCCACGGCACCAAACTGGGAGTCTGATGTCTGTTCGGACCACTCGCCGTTCGAGCCATCCATCGCACTCTCACCGCACGGCAACGTCGTACGAATCCTGGTCGAGGCCCAGGGAGGACAGCCGAGTCTCGAAGGGCAGTCGGAAGCAGGCCGCAGGCTGACTCAGCGCATCGGCCAGCGCTGGGGCATCGACACCCAGCGCTGCGAGGTCCTGGAGCGGCTCTTCATCGACGCCCGCTCTCCGCAAGGCAACCCACCCGCGGGGCGGTTTGGCATCTGGCATGCGCTGGAGTTCCACCCAAAGCGAGAGATCCCGAGCGTGAAGGTCTACTTTGACCTGGCCAGCTGGGGTCAAGAACTCCGCCCGGCGCTCACCGAGGAGGCACTTCATCAGATCGGCTTCGCTGAAGCTTGGCCCGTGATCGCCGAACTGACCACGCGGCGCGACAGGTCGATGGATCAGCTCGCCTACCTCTCCATCGACGTCGACAACTCCTCGTCGGCTCGGGTCAAGCTGTACCTGCGCCACCACGAGACAACCGCGGAACATCTCGACGCGCTGTTTCGCTCCGCCAGCAGTTACCGCAAGGAAAGCGTGAAGGAGGCAACGCGCGCGCTGGGTGTGGGAGCAGGTCCGTACCTTACCCGTCCGGTGGTCAGCAGCTTCGCGTTCAATTCTTCATCGCGCAGCGAACCCGTGAACGCGACGCTGTATTTTCCCTTGGAGAGCTACGTGGAAAGCGACGCGCTCGCGCTGCGCCGCCTGCTGGATTTTGCCGCGGACTTTGACCTACCCTCCACCGAGCTGGAAGCAGCGGTGCGGGGCCTCGCACCAAGACCGCTGGACGACTTGCGTGGTCTGATGAGCTATGTTTCCTTCCGCGAGGAACAAAACGTTGCCCGCTCCACGGTCTATTTCTCTCCCTTGGCGTTCGGGACGGATCGGGCGAGTGAGCGGCGGCTGAAGGCCGTCAATCACAAGGAGCGCGTGGGCGAACTGGTTCAGCGTTTCGAGCGTCACTCCCTGACCCACCTGCCCTACTTCCGACGCATGGCGCGTGAGCCAGTCAGCCTGGAACGCCTCTGGCTGCTGATGAAGAACTTCGACGTCGCCATCGTCCAGGAGTTTCCGCGTCGACTGGCGGCGCTCACCGCCAGAGCGCCGGGCGATGCGATTCGCGCCCTGCTCGCCAAGCAACTCCACGACGAGCTTGGAGCGGGTGACTTCGACCAGGCTCACAAGGCGCTGTTCGCTCGACTCATCAGCGGCCTCGACCAGCATCGCGCCAAGACGGAGAACCCGCTGGCACCCGCTCGAGCCCTGTCTGACGCCCTCGAGCTGGAATACGTTTCGGCGGATCCTTGGTTCGGGGTCGGAGCGTCGCTGCTGGTCGAAGTGTTCGGCAAGCAAGTCGATACCTTCGTCGCAGAGCAGTTCGCGCGGCAGAAGCAGGTCGCGGGTGACACCCTGGAGTGGCTGGACCTGCACACGGTCTTGGAAGTGGACCACGCCGACGATTCCGCGGAGATCGCCGCGCTGATCCCGACGGGCGAAGCCGAGGAGGCAGCCCTTGCTGGCGCGGAGCACATCGCCAACGCCTCTCGCAGGTTCTTTGCGGAAATGTACCGGGTGACGTTCGGCTAGTATCGGCCCGGAGAGGGCAGTGGCGCATCTAGACGACGAACTCCAGCGCGCTCGAGGACAGTTCCCGGTCCTCGTGGAGCGCAACTACCTCGCGAGCCACGCTCTGGGGCCCATGCCCCGCGCGGCGCTCGACGATCTAGCGGAGTATCACGAGACGCTGCTGCAGCGGTGCGCAGGCATCCCGGCCCAGCTCGTGGCTATCGAAGCCATGCGGAGCGATCTGGGCCGGTTGCTGCAGACGTCCCCTAGGAACCTGGCGCTGTGCCCGAGCGCCACGACCGGCCTCGCTCAGATCGCCGCTGCGCTGCCCGCCTCCGGCGAGCGTCGACGTATCCTGGTGAGTGCGCAGAACTTCCCATCCACCCGCTTCGTTTGGCAGGCACAAGCCCAGCGCGGGTTCGAAATCGAACTCGTCGAACGATGCTTGCCTCCCGGGGGCGAGCGAAGTGTCGAACTCGTCGGGGCGCTGGATGAGCGCACGGCTGCGGTCGTCGTCCCCTGGGTGGCGCCATACACGGGGGCATTGATCGACCTCCATGCCCTCAGCCGGCGCTGTCGCGCAGTTGGCGCGCTCTGCATCGTCGACGCGTACCAAGGCGTCGGGGTGGTTCCGTTGAGCCTGACCAACCCTGAGGACATGCCCCACGTGATGGTCGCCGGGAACCACAAGTGGCTGTGCGCAGCCAGCATGGGGCTCGCGTTCATGTACGTGGAGGCGCGTCTGGCTGATTCAATCGAACCGGCCGCCCCGGGCTGGATAGGCGACGCCCATTTCCCGGCCTTCTCTGACCAGTACGAGCCCGCCCCCGGAGCCCGACGCTTCCAACAGGGCACCCCAGCAGTCGAGCCAGTCTACGGAGCACGCGCTGGGCTGCGCTTCGTGCTCGAGCAAGGCATCGATCGCCTACGCGACGCGAGCCTGCGGCTCACCGGGACGCTGCTCGAGGCCGCCGACGACGCGGGCATCGGCGTGCTGACCCCGCGCACAGCAGACGCGAGGTGCGGGACGGTGACCCTCGACTTTCGGCACCTGGAAGTTTCTGCGCAGCAACAGCTGGTCGATCAGCTGGAGCGAGCCCGCGTCGATGTCGACTTTCGACCTGGAGGCGGGATGCGAGTGTCCCCGCACCCCTGTGCGACACCCAATGACTGCATATCGGCAGTTTCCATGATTTCACAGCTCCTAGGGAAAATTTCCAGGTCCAAACCGGTCTGACCTTGCCATGACCGCCCGTTTTCGTAGGTTTTGAGACGTGGGTTTTCTGTTTCTACATGCGGATGTGCCCACGGCGCTTCCTCTCGAGCCTGCTGTCGACGCTGCAGGCTATCGCTTCGTCCCCTCCTCGAGGCTGTTCGACGAAGTGGTCTGTCTCACGAACGTGGAGGACGCCCTGGAGCGCCTGAGCACCCAGCCTGTTCAGGGGCTCATCGTGGACCTGCGCATCGTGGGCATCCGCGCGGCGCTACATCGTATCCGCGCGGATTGGCCACTGCTCCCGTTGCTCGTGGTGGTCCCCACCGAACAACCCGAGCTGATCAACTTGGCGCATCCGCTGCGTGCCCGTTGCCTGGTCGCTCCACTCCAGGCCGCCGACGTCGAGCGCTTCATCCGCCACGCGCAAGGCTTCTGTCCCGTCGAACGCAAAGAGCTCGACGGGTACTTGTCCCGCTTCGGGCAGGACTACGAGCTGACGACGCGCGAGCACGCGTTGGTGGCCGCCGGGCTCGAGGGGGTACGTCGAAGCGAGCTCCTCGCCCGCTTTCGCATCAGCGAGAACACCCTCAAGAGCCAGGTGAGGGGCCTGCTGCGCAAGACGGGTCAGGCGTCGATGGACGCGCTGATGCGCAGTGTGCTCCGAGACGTGCTCTCCCAACAGGTCGAGCGCAGCCCAAACAGCGAGCGCAGCGCGGAGGCGGACCGACACACGAGCATTCCTCCCCCGCTCAGCTTCGGCTGACCGCGCGTCCACCCTCGACGGAAAGCCCGTGCGCCAGCGACCTCCAGCTGTCGATCCACGGGTACTTGTGAAGCTGCAACAGCCGGGGCAACCTCCCACCCCAGCTTGCTTGACGCAGACGCGCTGGCGTTGAGCGCCCAGGGCGTGCCCGACGGCGACCTCGCGCCCCCCAGAGACCTCCACCGGCCCCGGGCCATCGCCGCAGCGCTCGCTGTCGCGGAGTGCCTGTTCGCGTCCGAGGCAGGCGCGCCCCCGAAACAGCGCCTGAGCTGGCTCGGCCGCGAGCTGGACGACTTCCTCGAACGCATCGGCGCGGACGCGCGGGGTTCCTACCTGCTCGGCCTGTTCGCCCTCAGCCTGTTGGGCCCCCTGCTCAGCGGGAGCCTCACGCCGCTACGAAGCATGGACATCGACCGCCGCGCCAGAGCGCTCGCCAGAGTCGAGGCGAGCTTCGCCTCGGG
>JAUILJ010000608.1 GCA_030433055.1 Polyangia bacterium | reverse complement strand
CTTCCGCACGATCACGAAGATCGCCGACTACAAGACCACGGTCCTGATCAGCGGCGAGAGCGGCGTTGGCAAGGAGCTGGTCGCGCGCGCGTTGCACCGTCGCAGCAGTCGCGCCGGCAAGCCGTTCGTGGCGGTCAACTGCGGCGCGATCCCCGAGAACCTGCTCGAGAGTGAGCTCTTCGGACACAAGAAGGGCGCTTTCACCGATGCCAGCAGCGATCGCCGGGGCCTGTTCGAGGAGGCGAACGACGGCACGCTGTTCCTCGATGAGATCGGCGAGCTCCCACTGGGCCTGCAGGTGAAGCTCTTGCGCGTGCTCGAGGAGGAGACGATCCGCCGCGTTGGTGACAGCAAGGACACGCAGATCGACGTCCGCATCGTCGCGGCGACGCACCGCGACCTGATGAAGGAGACTCAGGCTGGCCGCTTTCGCGAAGACCTGTTCTATCGCCTGAACGTGTTGCCGATTCACGTGCCCCCGCTGCGCGAGCGTCGCGAGGACATTCAGCTGCTGATCGAGCACTTCACGAGTCGCAACAACACGCGCCTGGGCACCAGCATCCGTGGCCTCGACACCGAGGCCCGCCGCCTGCTCTACGAGTACGGCTGGCCGGGAAACGTGCGCGAACTCGAGAACACCATCGAGCGGGCCATGGTGCTCGCCGAGGGCCAACAGATCGTCGCCGCCGACCTGCCGGAGCGCGTACGTGAGGCGCGGGACCCCATTCAGCTTCAACTCCAGAGCGGCGAGCTCAGCGTCAAGAAGACCACCCGCATCATCGAAGAGATCTTGATTCGACGGGCGCTCCAGAAGACCAAGGGCAACCGAACGCGCGCTGCGGAAATCTTAGAGATCAGCCATCGAGCGCTGCTGTACAAGATCAAGGACTACCAGATCACCGATCTCTGAAGGGCCTTCGGGGCCCGACGTCGCGGCGCCCCACCCGGATCCGCCAAGTTTCAGGGCCGGGGGTGAGGCGCAACGCAGCTCGCCGAGACTGCCATCGAACACCAGGTGCGCGGGTCGGCATTGTTGCGGCCCCAAGGCCCCTGGTATGTTCCCGCCATGCGAAAGTCTGCTCTGTTCTTGCTCGCGGCCATCGCAGTTGGCTGCGGCCCCAGCTATGGCCCACAGGGCGTGAAGTCCCCCGAGGAGCTGCTCGATGAGCAACTCGAGGCGGACAAGGAGCGCGAGGCCACCGACACCGACACCGATGGGCCCACCGAGGACACGGACATGGACAAGCGTGCCCAGTGGGACCAGCACCAGTCGGAGCTGGAGTTGATCCGTGCCGCGCGCTCAGCGAAGCAGTGCGTGGGCGTGGTGACCAGTGAGGGACCTCAAGGCACCGCCAAGGTGACGCTCACTTTTTCTCCCGACGGAAACGTGAAGGCCTCGGACATCAACAGTCCCTTCAAGGACACTCCCCTCGGCAAGTGCATCCTCAACGCCATGGCCAACGTCGTGGTGCCGCCCTTCAGCGGGGATGACCACGTCATCGACTGGGAGATCGACCTGGACGCCAAAGGCGAAGGCGGCGAGTAGAGGTTCACCGTGACCGACATCGACGAGCCTGGTCCTGCTCGCGCCGACGCTGGCGCTGAGTACGATCTGGTCGTCGTCGGCGGTGGGCCCGCTGGAGAAAAGGGGGCCGTTCAGGCGGCGTACTTCGGCAAGCGCGTCGCGCTCGTGGAGCGCGCCGTGGACCCCGGGGGCGCTTGCGTGCATACCGGGACGCTGCCCTCCAAGACCTTGCGCGAGGCGAGCCTGTTTCTCGCGGGCCACCGGCATCGAGAGCTCTACGGGATCGCTGTGGCCGTGGAGCGAGGCGCGGCGGCGCCGCGCCTCGCGAGCCGTAAGGACGCCGTGCGTGCCGAGGAGGTGGCGCGCATGCGTTGGAACCTGGAGCGCCACGCCGTGGACTTGATTCACGGCTTTGGGCGCTTCTTGGGCCCGCACGAGCTCGCGGTGACACGACCCGATGGTCGTGAGCTGCGGCTTCGCTCGAAGCATTTCCTGGTGGCAACCGGCTCCAGTCCCTTTCGCCCGGGGAGCATCGACTTCGACGACCCGGACATCGAGGACTCGGACAGTGTGCTCGAGTTGGCTCGCGTCCCCGCTTCGCTCACGGTGATCGGCGCCGGGGTCATCGGCTGCGAGTACGCCACGCTGTTTGCGGAGCTCGAGGTCAAGGTCACCTTGGTCGAGGCGCGGGCCGAAATCTTGGGCTTCCTCGACAATGAGCTGGTGGCGCGCTTGGAGAGCGCGATGCGCAGCAAGGGCATCGTGCTGCACTTCGGTGACGGCCACGAGGCGGTGTTTCGTGACGAGCGCGGTATCGTCACGCGGCTCCGCTCAGGCGTCGAAGTCGTCTCCGAGCAGCTGCTGTTCGCGGCGGGCCGCGGTGGAAACACGCGAGGCCTTGGTCTGGAGGGCCTCGGCATCGAGATCGACAAGCGTGGCTATATCAAGGTCGATGGGGACTACCAGAGCGCGGTGCCCAGTATCTGGGCGGCGGGGGACTGCATCGGGTTTCCGGCCCTGGCGTCTACATCCATGGAGCAGGCAAGGGTGGCGGTGTGTCACGCTTTCGGCTTCGACTACAAACGCGCTGTCGATGATCTATTGCCGTACGGAATTTATACGATCCCCGAGGTGTCAGCGGTAGGCCTCACCGAAGAGGCTGCGGAAGAGCAACAGCGCCCGATCGTCGTCGGGCGTGCCTTCTACCGCGACAACGCCCGGGGCAAGATCGTCGGCGACCGCGAAGGTGTGGTGAAGCTGGTCTTCGACAAGCACACCCGCAAGCTGATTGGATGCCACTGCCTGGGGGACCGCGCGTCGGAGCTGGTGCACATCGGTCAGACGGCGATTGCCCTGGGCGGCACTGTCGACACCTTCATCGAGCTAGTGTTCAATTTCCCGACGCTATCCGAGACGTTCAAGTACGCCGCCTACGACGCGCTGTCGGGGTTCGCCTGAGAGGCTTCGACGGTGACTACTTTGCCTTGGCTCGCTGGGGGCTCTGGATGATCTCCAGCACGTCCCGGCCAAGCTCGATGCCGTACTGATCATCCACCTGGACGCGTACCACCCAGGGGCCACGCCCGTCTGGCTTGGGGATCTTGGCGACGTAGGCTTGCCCTTCTGCGCGCCAGTCCAGTCGAAGCGGATCGATGCCCAGCGTCGCGCTGAACCGGGGCTGGATGAAGCCTGGAACGGGGCCGCCGTCGTTGTTCTTCAACGTCACGCGGACGTTGACGTCGTCCCTTGGCCAAGCGGCGAGACGCGGAGACAGCTTGACTTGGGCAACGATTCCCCGCGGTGCAAGCTTGGCGGTCACGAGCTCATTTGTCTGGGGGAGCCGCAGGTGCACGTACGTGGTGGCTCCCCCCAGCAGGCCAATCGCGGTCTCTGCGCTGGTGTAAGGGCGCCGCGCGCCTCGAGTCACACTCAGCCCTGTCGCCGCGGTGAAGTGCATGGTCTGACGTTCGCCGAGGCGGATTGCGCCGTCGCTGTCGACGTAGGCTCCGGGCGGCAAGTCAACGCCGACCACACGGATCGAGAGCGAAGCTGAAGGGATCCCCCGGTGACCCAGGGCGTCGATGGCAGATACGCGCGTCTGGTAGGTTCCCGGCGGCAATGCTAGTGGCGCGCTCGTGAGTTCAGCCTCGGCGGTCTCTACGGCGTAGCGTAGGTCGCCGCCGGTGACGGACAACTCGAAGCCTTTGGCCTTCTCGGGTTGGGTCCAGCTGAGGCCACCCAGCTTCACGGCCGAGCGAGTTGCGGCGTACAGCCGTCGTTCGGCGCTGAGGCGCGGCGCCGGGAGAAGTGACGTATCCGCGCCTTCGGGGATGGCGCTGTTGAAGTTGCGCACGCGGTTGGGATCGAGGGGCGTGTAGCGCCGGCCCGTGCTGGTCATCACCCGCCCGCTGACGTTGGCGAAAGACGCGTACTCTCCTTCCACCACCACCTCCAGTCGACCGCCGTGACTGACGGCGATCCCTCGGCGATTGCTGAACACCAGCGCGTTCGCGTCCGCCGCAGACGTATCGACTTCGACTCGCCCCCTGTCGACGTAGAGCAGCGCCAGACGGCGCAGCTTGCCGTCGATCATCATGCTCTGGCGGTCGCTCATCAGACGCACGCGAGCTCGCTGACCCGCGAACGGATGCAGGGTGATGCGCGTGCCGTTGAAGGCCACGAAGGACGCCACCTGGTCCGCCTCCCAGAAGCCTGCGGCGCGAGCGGTGTGACCCGACGCTTGCTCCCAGGTCGGTGTCGGCGCTGTCGCGCTCTTCGCGTCCGCGGTGTTGCTCCCTTGGGCGGCTACTCCAGCGGTCGCCAGCACCAGCGTGATGAGCCAGCGAGCCGTGTCCCGAGACTTGATGGTTGAGGCCATGACATCTCGAGAACGGTCTCCCGGGCCGTTCCTTGAGTGGTTCGGTGACTTGTCTGGTGACGCTCGGCGCGACTCACCCCCAAACCTGCGAGTCAGTTCGCCCCGTCAACTTGCCACTCCGGAATAAACATAAGAGTTTCATGTGGTTAGATGGAACCTGTGGCTGCCCCGCAATTGCGAACGGCGGCGAAAGGCTTCAAGGAGGAGACTTGAGTGCGCTCCCCGGTTTCACAACGGAACGCAGGGAGGCATGAGGTCCCCGTGAGCATGGAAACGCAGAACTGCCGAGTGTGCGGCGCCGAGCTAGGAAGTGGTCGCTTCTGTCACCAGTGCGGTGCGGTGGTGGACGTGGCGCCCGGGGCCGACCCGTTGATTGGCCGCGTGCTGAATGACCGCTACCGCGTGCTCAGGGTGCTCGGCGAGGGCGGCATGGGCGTCGTCTATGAGGGCGAGCAGGCGATTGGAGGCAGCTCCCGCCGAGTCGCCATCAAGACGCTGCGCGATGTTCACGACAAGGTGCTGGTCGCTCGCTTCTATCGCGAGTGCGAGACGCTGGCTGGCCTGGCCCACCCGAACACGGTGCGCGTCTACGACTTCGGCGAGACCAGCGATGGTGTGCTGTTCATCGTCATGGAGTATGTCGACGGCAAGTCGCTGTCCGACCTGCTGGAGGACGGGCCGCTGGCTCCTGCGCGCGCCGCGCGCATCGTTCGCCAGGTCGCCAGCGCTCTGAGTGAGGCTCACGGACAGGGCGTCATCCATCGCGATCTGAAGCCCGACAACATCTACGTCGTGCGACGTGGGGACCGCGAGGTGGTCAAGCTCCTCGACTTCGGCATCGCACGGCGTTGCCGCCCGGAAGGAACGACTCAAGACGTCAAGCTGACCAACGATGGCAGTGTGCTGGGTACGCCGGCCTACATGAGCCCTGAGCAGTTTGCGGAGTCCACCGTCGACCAGCACAGCGACATCTACTCGCTCGCGGTCATCACCTACGAGTTGGTCACCGGCGAGCTGCCCTACGGCGATGCGAACACTCCGTGGGAGTGGG